>NZ_SZNK01000001.1:360000-572500 GCF_005217615.1 Brevibacillus antibioticus | reverse complement strand
CCTTCAATGGTTACCGAAATTTCATCACCTGGAACAAGTTCACCTACACCAGATGGCGTCCCGGTTAAAATAACATCACCAGGACGAAGCGTCATGACCGCAGATACTGCCTCGATCAATTGCGGAATTGAAAAAATCAATTGGTCTGTGCAAGCATCCTGACGCACTTCCCCGTTTACTCGTGTCACGATACGCAAGTTATGATAATCCAGTTTGGCTGCAATAGCAGGTCCAAGCGGACAAAATGTATCAAAGCCTTTTGCCCGTGTCCATTGCCCATCGCTCATCTGCAAATCGCGCGCGGTCACATCAATCGAACAAGTGAATCCCAAAATATAATCGTCCGCATCCGAAGCCTTGATCTTCTTGGCCTCTTTCTTAATCACCACGGCGAGTTCGCCTTCATAATGAAGGTTTTGCGTCAGCTTTGGATAGACGATGGACTCACCAGGTCCAATGACGGTGGTTGAGGGCTTCAAAAACATCAGCGGTTCTTTTGGCAGGTCAATCCCCATCTCAGCCGCATGATCGCGGTAATTCAATCCGATGCATACGACCTTGCTTGGATCACTTGGCGCCTTCAACGTGACCTCATCCAAAGGTAGCTCAAGGCCCGTCATGATCGGTTTTGCCGTATGGATTTTGTAAATGTCCCCTTCAATCACGCGTACTTTGTGATCCTCTTCCACCATCCAGCCATGCTTCACCTTACCATTGCGCTCATAACGGATTATCATGGTTCCTTCTCCCCCGTGTCGCGAGTTTCTCTATACTTATATTTAGAACAGGTCAGTTGCCGTTTCTTTTGGCTTCGTTGTAATCTCTTCGATTTCAGTTCTCGCTACCGCATCCTCCACTAGCGCTTCTACATCCAACGCTTCCTCAAATTTTGCAGCGAGGCGAGGCTTCGGTCGCGTTACAGGATTTTTCGGTGTAAACACTGTGCAGCAGTCCTCATATGGCAAAATAGAAAGCTCGTACGTATCGATTTGGCGAGAAAGGTCCACAATGTCTACCTTGTCCATTGCGACGAGTGGTCGCAGGATTGGAATCGAAATCACCTTGTTGATCGTGTCCATGCTTTCCAATGTTTGCGACGCGACTTGACCGAGGCTTTCCCCTGTTGCAAGTGCCTTGGCATTGGTATTTTCCGCTACACGCTCCGAAATGCGCATCATGAAGCGACGCATGATTGTGATCAAATAATCTTCTGGGCATTTTTCACGAATGGCAGTTTGAATCTCTGTAAATGGTACGACGTGGAGACGGACAGTACCTCCCCATTTCGTTAGCTTATGAGCCAAGTCACGCACTTTTTGCAAAGCGCGCTCACTCGTAAACGGATAGCTGTGGAAGTGGATCGCTTCAAGCGTCACACCACGCTTCAGCATCATCCAACCCGCTACAGGACTGTCGATACCCCCAGATAATAGCAACAAGACTTTTCCGCTTACCCCAACTGGCAAGCCACCTAGTCCCGGGATGGTTTCACAACTAATGTAAGTACCCTCCGTGCGAATTTCTACATTAACAATCATATCTGGCTCATGCAAATCTACACTGATAGCTGGAAGGGCACGCAAGATGTGTGTTGCCACCATGCGGTTCACTTCCATCGATTGAATTGGATAGCGTTTATCAGCGCGACGAGAAACCACGCGGAACGTACGCGGCTGTGGGTCCATTTGACGAACCAACTCCAGCGCTTTTTCCTTGATCGTTTCAATATCAGGATCTACCTGGATCGTCGGACTAAAGGAAGAAATGCCAAAAACGCGCTTCAAACGCTCCATAACCGCATAAGCATCCTCGCCGTGCAGCTCCACATACATCCGACCGTAATTGCGTCGAACTTTTACTTTAAAAAACGAACGCAGTACATTTCTCACACTTTTTACAAGTGCCTCTTCGAATTGATCGCGGTTTTTTCCTTTTAGCGCCAACTCACCATAACGAATTAAAATAACATCGTAGTTCATGTTTATCTCCTTTTAGTTGTCCACACTATTTTCTATGGGCGGGGGCAGGTTGTTGTTTGACAAAAGTACGAAGCACACTGACGCACTCCTCTAACGCTTTCAAAAACTGCTGAATGTCCTCCGCTGTATTTTCCCGGCCCAGACTGACCCGCAGAGACGACAACGCGCAATCCCGCTCGATGCCAATCGCAGTTAGTACTCTGCTCGGCTCATTGACTTTGGATGAGCACGCCGACTTGGTGGATATCAGAAAACCTTTTTCCTCCAAAGCATGCAACAGGACTTCCGCTTTTACTCCTGGTACTGACAAGTTCATAATATGGGGAGCCGTATTCACTTCCGGGGTATTCACGATGCAGCCTTCAATCGTAGCAATCCCTTCACGAAGCTGTTGATTCAATTTTTGCAGCCTGATCATCTCGACGCTGCCTAGTTCTTCTAGAATCCGAATTGCTTTTGCCATACCGGCGATGGCTGGGAGGTTTTCCGTTCCTGAGCGAATACCGCCTTCTTGACCGCCACCCTTCATCAACGGGTGAATAATCAAGCCTTCTCGCTTATACAAAATGCCAACTCCTCTGGGGCCGTAAAACTTGTGGGCAGAGACGCTTAACAAATCAATCCCTGAATCCTTGATGCGCAAAGGAACTTTCCCAATTCCTTGGACAGCATCGACGTGAAACAAGACTTTCGGGAATTGCTTCAACCATTGTCCGATTTCCAGGATCGGCTGGATGGTTCCCAACTCGTTGTTCACATGCATCACCGAAACGAGAATCGTATCCGGACGCACTGCTTTCTGAACAGCTTCTACCGACACGCGACCTTCACGATCTACCGGCAGATACGTGACAGTAAACCCTAGGTCTTCCAACTGTTTGCAAACATCGTAAACAGCCGGATGCTCTACCTGCGTCGTAATAATATGTTTCCCTCTGTTTTGATATTGAAAGGCTACACCTTTGATCGCCGTATTATTGCTCTCCGTACCACCTGAAGTAAAAATAACTTCACTTTCTTTACAGCCCAAGTACTGAGCGGCAACCTTTCGCGCCTGCTTTAGTACATTTTCCGCCTCTACTCCTTTTTGATGCAAGGAAGACGGGTTTCCATAGTAGCTTTCCATCGCGCGTCTAACGGTTTCAATCACTTGAGGATGAGGCCGGGTAGTCGCACTGTTGTCTAAGTAAATCACCAGTACACACCTTCCTAAGGGCAAGATGCCCGAATACTACGCTTCATCATAACATGACTTTTCGTAAAGCACATACAAAGTATTACACTTCTCGACCTTATTTTTCCCCGAGTGCGATGCTCCCAAAAGACCAAATCAGACAATCTGAACAACCGTTCACAGACTATTCACGTATAAAGCGCTTACATCCAGATAAAGGCTATTTACATTGGTTTGACCTTTCGTTAGAATAGTCAATAAATTTAGATAAAAAACATCAGCCAAGGAGAGAACTACCATGACAGCACAAGCTATGCAAGAAGAAATTAAGAAGATGGAAGCCGAATTGAAAAGACTGCAAGCGGAACTGGCGAAGATGAACAAAAATACCCCGCAGTACGACCGTACGGATGTCGCATACCTAAATGAGGTGTACAACGCGTGACGCACCTTCGAATTCGATAGCGTGGTGACGGCAGGAAGGATTGGCCGTGACCACGCTATTTTTTGTAAAAAAACCGCTCCCGTGATTTCGACGGAACGGTTTTGGCTTGTTGTTATTTAAATGGGATCTCCCCCAAATACTTACCAGAAAAAACTTCCGTAGCCGGTCCCGTCATATAGACGCGGTTATCCGCTTCCTTCCATTCAATAAAGAGATCTCCTCCAGCCAGGTGGACAGTGACTTTTCTATCTGTCTTTCCACTCAAGTGGGCAGCTACTGCAGCAGCGCAAGCTCCTGTCCCACAGGCAAGCGTTACACCTGATCCCCTCTCCCATACACGGAAAAGAATTTCCTCCTGATTCAATACTTGGATAAATTCGACGTTGGTTCGCTCAGGAAACCATTGGTGATACTCGATCATTGGCCCGTAGTGGCGAACATCTTCTTCCTTCACTTCATCCACGAAAAGGATGGCATGAGGATTGCCCATCGAAACAGCCGTCATCGTAAATGCAGTTCCACCGACTTCGATTGCCTCTTCTCGCACTTGCTCTTCAGGAATGCCTGTCATCGGGATTGCTGCTCGCTCAAAACGAGGCTCTCCCATATCAATTGTTACATGATCGACCTTACCATCTGCTCCTAGCGATACGACAGGAGTGACGGTACCTCCCAACGTCTCCACGGTAAACGTTGTTTGCTCCGTCAAACCGTGATCGAATACGTACTTGCTCACACAGCGCAAGCCGTTTCCGCAATTTTTTGCTTCGCTGCCATCATTGTTAAAGACCCGCATGCGAAAATCTGCTCGCTCAGATGGCATAATGAGGATCAATCCATCGCCCCCAATGCCAAAATTCCGATCGCTCACCCTTCTAGCCAATTCGGGTAAATCTACACGCGATAAGTCTTCATCAAAACAGTTGACGTAAACGTAATCATTACCCAAGCCATGCAGCTTTGTAAATTTCATCGTCCACTCCTCTTTCTCTTCGTATGCTAGGTCTGACTCTTTTCTATGGCTATTATCTTATCACACCGCAGAGAATCTCGGTCGAATCAAAAGGTGGTATACTACTACTAGCATCGATGATGGAAAGAGGTGGAACAAGTCGTTGGATTATCATATTTTCCGCTATGCACTCGGAACGCAAAATGAAGCAAAACGTCTCGCTGTACAAAAAGCAACTGGAACGGAACCTTTCTGCATATCCGTCCCCTCTGGCGTAGCGGCTCAGCCGATGAGTGAAGAAGAAACGGTTACAGGAGCGATCAATCGTGCAAAAGCTGCACGTAGTCAAGCCCTAGGAGTAGACATTGGGTTAGGTTTGGAAGGCGGACTTATGTACGATGAGCTGTTTACAAAGCAGTGGTATTTGATTTCCATCTGCGCAGCCTGGAATGGAAGTGAGCTATTTATTGGAAAGGGCTTGGCTTTTCCTATCCCGAATCAAGCGGTCCACCGAATCCAGCAGGAGCAAATTGAGCTCAGTACCATTATAGATGAATGGGGGAAAACGGTCGGCAGTAATCATCGCGGCGGCGCTTATTCCCTCTTAACCGATAATCGCGTACGTCGTTCCGATGTGTTTTGTGATGCCGTGATCGCAGCCATTACGCCTTTTGTTTCCTCTTTGTACAAATAGCAGTGGCGCAACATAATAAACCCTCTCCGGCTGAACAATCCGGAGAGGGTTTTTGGTTTGATGCTTTAGCGAGCCCTATAGTACGGGTAGATGACTAATGCGCCCAAAATAGCAATAGCACCTATGATCATCGCCCAGACTCCCAGCGTCTTCGAGTTGCGTCGATACGCCAGATAGCCAAGCACCATACCAATTGGAGCCATCAGGTACGGCATGAGAAACAGGGACAGGATCGATAAGCCCAAGCCAGTTATCCCAATACCGCTGGCCCCATTTTCCCGATTTTCCTCGTCTGTGTCGATCTCACTGGCAGCACGACTGGTCGGAAACGGCTCGGCTATCTCCGCCGCCGCCTCGATGTCGTCATCTCTGACCTTGGTGACCGGTGAACGGTCCTCTTTTGTCAGGACAACGCCATCCAAACGCTCCGAAAAGTCGTTACGCTCCTCATCCAGCTCACCTGTATAGCGCTCTGTTAAGGAGTGGGGATCATAGTGAACCCTGCGTCTCGACCGCTCATTCTCTTCGTCAAAGACGGCCTGTGTCCAAGTATTCGCTGCAAACTCCCTGTCGTGCTGATCAACCGTCTCGGAAAAACCGGTATCTTCCTTCCGCTTCGCATCATTACGTTCGTGTCGATCCAACATATCATGCTCAGCCCCTTTTTTGGTAAAGGATTAATTAAGTGAAGGAAGTAGCCTTATTGTCTGCCTACGTTGTACAATTTAAACGGGAGGCGAGAGCATGAAACCAGACAAAATCCTAACCATTGGCATTGATATTGACGGTACAGTCACATCACCTAGCAGTATTGTTCCGTTGATGAATGAGAGCTTTGGAAGAGATTTACGATATGAAGATTGTTTGGAGTACAATTTAGCCAACGTGTATCAAATCACGGACGCAGAGTTTGAAATGTGGCTGGATCAAAATGGGGAGCGCCTATATGCTGGTGCGCCTGTTCATGGAATTGCCGATCAGGTTTTGCGCGATTGGTTTTCCTCCCACAAGCTGGTGTATATAAGTGCTCGTGAGGATCGTCACCTCGATGTGACCTTACAGTGGTTTGCTCGCTACAATATCCCTCACCATGAAGTGGATTTAATTGGGAGTCACGATAAGCTGTCAGCTGCCCGCAAGTGGGGCGTGGACCTTTTTTTGGAGGATCGACTGGAGAACGCTTTGCAATTGTCAGAAGCGCTGCAAATTCCCGTGTTCTTGTTTGACACTCCTTATAATCAAGCTTCCCTGCCTCCACTCGTCCATCGAGTCACTTGTTGGGAAGAAGTTGCCCAAAAAGTCAACGAGCTTTTTCCAGCGAAGACAAGCGTATAGGTTGAATAGCAAAAAGACGTATCACCTTAAAGGGATACGTCCTTTTTGCGCCAAGACAGCGTTATTTCTTCGCTGATGTCTTCGGCTTGAACGTCAGACAACAGGTCTCAGACGACGTCTTTGCCTGATCCTGATGCTGCGTGTTTTGACCGTACTCCCCTGCGAATTCTTCTTTCAGGTTTACGGTAGCGTGAGCGTCAATCTCCACCATGATTTCTTCGGCGTTGCAAAGATTGCCCTTCGCCCAATACTCACAGTTTGCTACAGAACATTTTACTGCTGGCATGTGCATTCACCCCCTAGTGGCTAGCCTTCACATCAACTTAGGGGCTTATACTTTGCCATTTACAATGGAAACAAACTCTACAAGGAAAGAAGAGGATGACATGTCGATTCCCCGTATTGTCGTCATCACCGGGGCTTCTGGTGGCCTTGGTCTAGCTTTGACTCGACTTCATTTGGAAAAAGGAGACTGTGTCATTGCCACAAGTCGCAAAGCGATCACTCAGGATCTCCTATCCCTACAAAAAGATTATCCTGATCGACTCCATCATTACCCGTTAGACGTAAGCCACAACGAAGACATTCGGCAGTTCGCTGCATGGGTGCATATTCGCTTCGAACGTTGCGATTTTCTTTACAACAATGCCGGGATGGCCGTCTTTGAACCGTTGATCGAAATGCGCGTAGAAGAGCTGGAAGAAACACTGCGAACGAATATTTCCGGTGTTCTCTACACGACCCGCGCCTTTTTGCCGATGATGCTTCATCAAAAAGAAGGTCATATTATCACTGTTGCCTCACTTGCCGGTCATGTCGCAACTGCCAAAGCTGCGGTATATGCTGCCAGCAAAGCAGCAGTCATCCGCTTTAGTGAGGGATTGCGCCACGAGTTGCAAGGCACTGGAATTGCTGTAACATGTGCGATGCCAGGTCCGATCGACACACCCTTCTTGGATAAGGCAGACAAAACAGGTAGCTATCGCAGCAAAGTGGCTCATTATTTATTGACACCGGACCAAACGGCAAAGACCATTTATCGAGCAGCGGAAGCGAAGCGCCCGGAGATTGCCATGCCATTTCGATTGCATGCGCTCTCCCGCATTTACTTCCTATTACCTCAGTGGCTAAAACACCTCGTCTCACCTCTCCTCAATCGGAAGTGATGAGGAATCCTCCAAGTTTTTCAATGCCCCGAATGCAAGCAGACCAAAAATGATGCATACGGCTGCTCCGGCTCCAATGATCCCTTGAACGCCCAAGAAGGGTATGAGGAAGCCAGAGACAGCCGCTCCCGCTGGCATTCCTGTCCCCGTAATCGTGCGAACGCTGGTTAATACCCGCCCCAAGAGAGCATCGGGCACCTGCTTTTGCAGATAGCTTCTGTACATGATGTTATAAGGAGCAAAGCAAAAGCCTGCCACAACCATCGAAGCCATCGCGATCTCTAACCGCGAGAATAAAGCAATCGGCAACGTGGTCAATCCCCACGCGACAATAATCCCTGCTAGTGTCGACCCCAACGGAAGTTTCCACGTAACCGTCGAGAAAAAGAGAGAGCCTAGTAATGCCCCGACTGCCAAAGAAGACCACAGCATCCCTAATGCAATAGATCCTCCTGCCAAATCCTGATTCGCATACAGGGGCAGTGCAATTTCAATGGGACCGTACGACATGTTAAATAAAAATGTAAAAAAGACAAGAATAATCAATTGCTTGCGTCCAAATATATAGCGATATCCTGTCCGCATGTCACTCAAGAGGGAACGAAAGAACACTCCCATTTGACCTTTTTCAATCGTTGTAGGATTCGCACTTTTCGTAAGCTCACGCGGCAACCGAGAGAAACAGAATGCACATACAAAAAAGCTTGCCGCATCAATCAACAGAACATAAGCTTCCCCAATCAAACCGATTAAAACACCTGCGAGTGCCGGTCCAAACATATAAACAATTTGCCATTGCGTTTCCATCACGCCATTCGCCTTGACCAATCGATTTTTGTCCGAGACGATTCTCGGCAATAAAGTCTGGGCCCCAGCTGTGCTTAACGGAGAAAGGATTCCTGCAATCACAATCAGTACGTATATCACAAATAACGGAACTTGATCGACTTGCAATAATGCGACCAACGCTATAAAAATAAGTCCTCGCGCCACATTGTCCATCATGATGAGTTTGCGTCGATCAAACCGATCTAGCAAAACTCCCGCTACTAAACCAGCAAAAACAGCAGGGAGCATATACGCAAGAACGACCCCACCCATCGCAGCAGGTGAGCCTGTTTTATTCATGACAAACCACGTCAAGCCCATCCAGCCAAACTGATCCCCCAGACTAGATAAGAACATCCCCAGCCAATACCAGCGAAATGATCGCTGCCACCATAATTCCTTCATGCTGCATCTTCCTTTTTCTCTATATTTCCATTCATTGTATAATTATATTCATACTTTTTCAACAATTATATTTATTAAATATAATTGTTTCATTTTATACAAAAAAGAGCCTCTGCTCTAAATAAGCAGAGGAATCTCTCCTACGTCATTACTGTACGTCTGTGATCTTTTTGTAGCTTACGACGGATCCAAAGCCACAAGAGTCCGGCTACAACCCCAAAGAAGCCAAGCCACACGGAGACAGCGGCACTACCGACCTGCTCTGCACTGAATCCGAGAATCAAGCAGCTCGCAGAAAAGCTTCCCATGGTTGCCATTTCCCGAATGGAAAAAACGCGAGCCAGATAAGCAGGATCAGACAGTCGTTGCAGCTTCGTCACAGACAATATCGATGAACTAAACTGAGCCGTTGATGCAAAGAGAATCGCTATTGCCAGTCCAAGTAGTGGTTTTGCATGAAACACGGCTATAATCGAGCATCCCATCGCTACGAGTGCCCATCCTTGGACACGCCACGTTGCTTTCTCGCTCAGGCTGTCAGACAGCTTATTCACGGCAATCCCAGCGATCACACCTCCGAGTCCCAACGGAATATCCAAGAGTCCGAATACATACAACCCCTCTCCCCGCTCCGTAAGAACATAGTACATCAACATAATGTAATACGCGCCGCATACCCGTTCTGCCATCTGATAGCCGATCACACTGGCAATTTCCCGATGCTTGCCGATATAACGGAAGCCCTCTTTTAGCCTTTCCATAAAAGGTACAGCCACTTTCGAATCAGCAGAGTTGGCGATATGCGGGAGCGGCAGCAAGATGAACAGCGAAAACAAATAACAGGCGGCATCGAACAAAAAGTTGTAACGATAGGAGAACAAGTAAACCAGTACTGCTGCCACACCCTGACAAACAATAATGAGAAACGAGGTCGTCCCCTGCAAAAGAGAATTGGCAGCTAACCTGTCCTTTTCCTCCACGGATTGTACGATCGCTACTTGCATGGCTGGTTGGAAAAAAGCACTGCAAATATTGGCCAGGATCAATAACAAAAAAGCCACCCATAAGTAGGTCGCAGATGTGATGAAGAAAAACAAACTGACGAGAATGCCGCGAAGCAGATTGACGACAATCATGACCCGCCGTTTATCCCAATTCTCCACAAGCGTCCCTGCGAAAAAGCTGGCAAACACATAAGGGAGCATGCGAAACACAGTCCCTGCCGCAAAGGAAAGACCCGATCCACTTAAATCATGTAAAAGTCCAACGACCGCAATAAATGTAAATTCATTTCCGATGATGTGTACAATATGGGCCGTATACAAACGACGAAAGACGGGATGTTGTAAGATCGCCACAGGAATGCATCCTCTCACCGTTTTCAGTATTGTAGCATTTGTCGAAAAATAAACGCAAATCCATCTTGCGAAACGGATCGTTTTGTTGTTACAATACGTTCAAATAAAACTGAACGTCTAAAAATATAAAAACATTCACGTTCAGCGAAATGAGGTTGATCAACTTGAAACGATACGTAGTTGTGGAAACTTTGGATCAATTAAAAGCTGTCAGCGATTCCTTGCGCCTACAGATCATCACGATGCTGGTCAAGGAGGAATACACAGGCAAGCAGCTCGCGACCCTTCTCTCCCTCTCTCCCTCTAAAGTGCATTATCACCTAAAGGAATTGGAAAGCCATGGCTTCGTTGAGGTCGTGCGTACGGAAGAAAAGAACGGGATCGTGCAAAAGTTTTATCGGGCAGTTGCTTACGACTTCAAGGTTAGTGATGATTTGCTGCCCTCCCTGCGCGAAGACAGTATCCTGTTGCAGGAAACGATGATAAATCACATGCGCTCCAGTATTAATCGCCTGTATAACGCACCAGACGAGTCATTCATGCTCTTTTCGGATCAAGAGGATCGTCCTCCTGCAATTGCAGTTAGCTCCGAAGTGAGAGCACCTCGAAAAGGAATATTTGCTTGGCTCACTAAATATAAGGCTTTACTTGAGGAGCTATCGGAAATGGAAGATCGCTACTTAGAGAGGATTGCTGCTGGAGAAGCGGAGGATACGGCTGAAAACTTTTACATGGTAACGGTCGGGTTCATGACAAATGAACGTTACTACGTCGCAGAAGACGATTCCTTGCCAGATAACTATGAGCACCAACAGTCTGAATTCAAGCATTACACCAGCAAGATTGTCGTGAAGAAAAAGAAGGAGGAAAATGGAGATGAGCACTCTGGCGACAAATAATTCCCTGTGGAAAAATCGATCGTTTGTCCGATTATGGTGCGGCACTTTATTTTCGGCAATGGCTGACGGCGCTTTCTTCATCCTGCTCAACTGGTATATCGTGAATGCCATGGGCTCAGGAGCAATCCTGGGCACGACTTTGATTTGTTTGTCCATCCCCCGTCTCCTCTTTATGCTGGCTGGCGGGGTAGCTGCTGATCGTTTGAATCGAAAATGGATTATGTTTTCCTCTCTTTTGGTTAGGGGAATTATTTTAGCCTGCTTCAGTTTGCTTATGCTTCAAGGAAATAGCGACTGGTTCCCAGTGAGCCTGTACGTCATGGCAGCTTTATTCGGAACAGTCGATGCATTTTTTTGGCCAGCACGCAGCTCGATTCTGCCCTCCCTTGTCTCTCGAGAACAACTTGCACCAGCTAACAGCTTAATGGAACTATGCCATCAGATTAGCATGGTTGCCGGACCGGTAGTTACTGCCTTATTAATTGGAACCGTTCCTTATCCGACCATGTTTATGATCTTGGCATGCACCTTCTTCGTAGGAACACTCTTTGTACTCTCTCTCCATTCACACTCATACACCAAAGACACGACTTCAGAGTCTACAACAGAATCAAGGGCAAGCTCCTATTTCAAAGATATCGTGGGAGGAATTCGTTTTACGTATTCAATCCCGATCCTCGCACTTATTTTAACAACATCACTGTTCACCAACATGATGTTCTCCGGCCCAGTTAACATGATCATTCCCATTCATGTAAATGACCTCGGATGGGACGGGAGTGCTTTTAGTTCACTCAGTACCTCACTTGGAGTGGGCATGATTATCGGCGGTATTTTGACTGCATTGTGTAAAGGATTCCGCGGAAATTTTATGTTACTCCCTGTCATTCTAGGATGTATGGGAGTTGGAATCAGCTCGTATTATTTCATTGAGGAGCTTTCCTTTGGACTTGTCTCTCATTTTCTCATCGGAATGGCACTCAGTATGACGAATATTCCGTTTATCACCTACATTCAAAGTATCGTCCCTGCCAACATGCTCGGTCGTGTCATGTCATTGCTTTCCTTGATGTCCATCGGCTTCGGGCCAGTCAGCTATGCACTGTGCTCCTTTCTTCTCGCCAAAAACATCACAACACCGAGGCTTCTATTATTCTTTGGCGGTATCATGTTTGTAAGTATCAGCCTTAGCCTATTCTTTTTCCGCTCGTTCCGGCAAATGGAGCAGCACCCGAACTGGAAACGAACAGCTATGGAGGAACAGCAGCTTCCCGCCACCCTTTCGTCTTAAATCTCTTCTATATAATAGAAAGAACGCGCACCTCGCGAGCTTGAGCTCTTGCAGGTACGCGTTTTGCTATATTATACAGTTTGTTCTTTTTCGGCAAGGACCTTTACCAGTTGACGAGCACCAAAGCCCATCCGTGTTACTACTCCTGCCTCATCGCGAACGAAGCGGATAAACGCATCCGTTTCTCCCCGCTTCATGACGAAGCTGTCTTCTCCCACTGAACGAAGTGGCATATTCGTTCCATTATTCTTCACTACTAGCTCGTTCTCTTCAATTTCTACTGATACAGTAGCCCCTTCGGACGAGCGGTACTCCCCTGTAAATGCAGCGAGTGCATCTACAGAAATTTCATAATCCGGGTATTGGAACGGTACTGTATTCGGAGAGCGTCCATTGGTTGCGTTTAAAATGCCATGCATCAAATCAGCCATTGGCCCGCCATCTGTGTTCATCAGTATGGCTCCCGTCAGGCCCCGCTCTGGTAAAATAAAAATTTGGGCCGCAACTCCCTTGATCGCTCCTCCGTGCTCAAAGAGTGTTCCATCATGGCAATTGGCTACAAACATGCCATAGGCGTATGCTTGAAACGGTGAAATCGAGAAATAAGGCTCCATCATGGCCTGCACACTCTCGGGTGAGAGCAAGCGATTCTCACCCGAGAGTCCACCCGTTCTGAATATTTCAGTATAACGCAATAGATCGTGAATCGTCGATTTCAGAAAACCAGCAGAGCGCATCGATGGTGAATCCCACCAGGAAGGGGAACGGTATACCTCACCGCCATCCTTTGGACTTTTTCGAGTGAATAGCGTAGCCACCTCTGCATCCTCTGGCAAATCTTCGATAAGAAAAGCACTGTTCTTCATCCCGGCAGGCACCAAAATATGGTCCTGCACAAACTGCTCGTAAGAAATCCCGCTCACTCGTTCAATAATCAGACCGAGCATGGCATAACTGTCGTTGGAGTAGCTAAACTCCGTTCCAGGTGCACCTAGAAACTCGTAATCCAGCTTGCCGATGTAGGTCATGAATTCTTCTTTTGTATTGATCTCCTCCGCTTTATCGAGATCAAACTCAAGACCGGAGCTAAAGGACTTAACATCCTCTCCCTCCACAATACTTCTTTTCATTGCACCCACTAATGTATCTAAAGGGGGAAAGCCGGCGGTATGTGTCATCAGATGATGGATGGTCATCTCGCGAGTGTAAGCTTCATTAGGTGTCCGTAGCTCTGGGAGATATTTGATGACCGGATCATGAACCGATAGCTTACCTGCGTCCTGAAGCTGCATAATGGCCACACACGTAAAGGACTTGGTAACAGAACCAATGCCAAACACCGTATCAGGGGTTAATGCTTTTGCATCCTCAGTGATGTCTGCCAAACCGAAGCCATGGAAATACTTCAGCTCTCCCTGCTCCGCCAATCCGACTGCCGTTCCTGTTACTTTTACCTCTGCAAGCAGCTTTTGCACGTATTCCTCAAATGATTGAACCCAATCCGCCATGCTCCTTCTCCCCTTTTCATTTTTGGTTAAGGCCGGAAGTTTGCCGTACGAATCACATAATTGCCGATCGCCTTTTGGTTCAGGGTATAACCGATGCCCGGGCTATCTGGAACTGCCAATTGACCGGGAGCCATTAGCTCTACACCATTCTCCACAATGTCTTCCTCCCAGTAACGGCTGGAGGCGGCTGTATCACCTGGGATCGTAAAATTCGGCAAAGAAGTTATGGCAATGTTGTGTGCGCGGCCAACACCCGACTCAATCATGCCTCCGCACCAAACCGGAATGTCGTGTGCCTGACACAAGTCGTGAATGCGCTTGGACTCTGTTAGTCCACCTACCCTCCCTACCTTGATATTAATAATGCCGCAGCTACCTAGCTCTATCGCTTTTCTGGCATCATCCACATTGTGAATACTTTCATCGAGGCAGATTGGTGTGGATAGCTCCCTTTGCAGCTTGGCATGATCAATAATGTCGTCATGGGCGAGTGGCTGTTCGATCATCATCAGCCCATATTGATCCAGCTCCTTCATCACACTTAAATGCTCCATCGTGTAAGCGGAGTTCGCATCCGCCATCAGCGGGACACCCTCGCCAAAGCGTTCGCGGATTGCTCGAATTACGTCTACGTCAAAGCCTGGCTTGATCTTTACCTTGATCTTCTTGTAGCCCTCACTGAGATGGCGCTCTACTTTTGCCAAAACTTGATCGACAGTCGGTTCAATCCCGATACTGATCCCAACGTCGATGACAGCTTTCTCGCCTCCTAGTGCTTTGGCGAGAGAGATACCTTTCTGCTTACTGTAGAGATCCCAGATTGCGCCTTCTAAAGCCGCCTTCGCCATGTTGTTGCGGCGAATCGGGGCAAACAGCCGATCCACATCCTCCGGGGTCTCGATCTCACTCGAAAACAGCTTCGGAATCATAAACTTTTCCATCATGTGCCATGCTGTCTCTGTCGTTTCTTCACTATAGTAAGGGGCTGACATCGCCACACTTTCCGCGTGCCCTACCTCTCCCTCTCCATACACACTGACCAAAATGAGCTCCTTGATGGTCGTATATCCAAAGCTCGTTTCAAAACGGAAACGAAGTGGCATGTGGAGTTGCTGCAATTCAATTCGTTCGATTTTCAATGTACTTCATCCCTTCTGTTCCATATAAATGACATGCGACATAATGTTGCGACGAAGCTAATGTAGCGACAGGACGCACTGTGCGGCAAATATCTGTAGCATACGAGCACCTGGTATGAAACGCGCACCCAACGGGAACATTCGCCGGAGAGGGAACATCCCCTGAAAGAACGATTCGCTCCTTCTTCCGAAACGGATTGGCTTTGGGAACTGCTGACATGAGCGCTTCTGTGTACGGATGTAACGGGCGCGTAAACAAATCTTTTTTGCTGGCAATTTCGACGATTCGTCCGAGATACATCACCGCAATTCTGTCGCTGATGTGGCGAACGACACCTAGATCATGTGAAATAAACAAATAGCTCAGGCCTAGACGGTGCTGCAAATCCTGCAAAAGATTCACGATCTGCGCCTGAATGGAGACGTCAAGCGCTGAAACTGGCTCATCTGCTACGATTAATGAGGGCTCCACCGCCAGTGCGCGAGCGATCCCGATCCGCTGCCGCTGCCCCCCGCTAAACTCATGGGGAAAGCGAGTCGCGTATTGAGCATTCAGACCGACCATCTGAAGCAGTTCCCTTACTTGATCGCGCCTTTCATTCGCCGACATCT
This sequence comes from Brevibacillus antibioticus, assembly GCF_005217615.1. NCBI lineage: Bacteria > Bacillati > Bacillota > Bacilli > Caryophanales > Paenibacillaceae > Brevibacillus > Brevibacillus antibioticus. Next base: position 556,715 of record NZ_SZNK01000001.1, on the reverse strand, counting down.
GTGGATCTTTGACGCCTAACGCTTCCTCCAAAGCCCCTTGCACGGTCATCCGTGGATTTAACGATGCATACGGGTCCTGAAACACGATTTGCATTCGTTTTCGGAGTGGACGAAAACGTGCAGCCGACATCTCCGAAATGTTTTGCCCTTCAAATTCAATCGTTCCACCCGTCGGTTCAATGAGTCGCATGATGCTGCGGCCAGTCGTTGACTTGCCACAACCGCTCTCTCCTACCAACCCAAGCGTTTCGCCTTTTCGCAGCTGGAAAGAAACCCCATCGACTGCCTTAATCATTTCGTCGCGATTGCGAAAGAGTCCTTTACTAATGGGGAAATACGTCTTTAAATCGTTTACCGATAACAAGATATCACTCATACCGCCATCTCCTTGTTCTCGTACAGCCAGCATCGAACGGCCTGTGTGCCTGTGCCTGTGCCCGTTGCCATCAGCGGCGGTTTTTCTTGGTAACATCGCTCCTCGGCCTGCGAGCAGCGGAAGCGGAATGCACACCCTTGTGTCACTTCACCCAGTAGCGGGACACTGCCTTCAATCGGATCGAGGCGAAGCTTCTCCTCCTCATCCAAATCGGGGATGCAACGCAAAAGCCCAATCGTATACGGATGCTTCGGATGAGAAAACAGACTGGCAATGTCAGCTTCCTCTACGATCTCCCCGTAGTACATCACAAGTACACGATCAGCCATTTCAGCCACGACACCCAAGTCATGCGTAATAAGTAGCAGGGAGGTATGATCGTTCTCCTTCAGATCGTTCATCAGTTCCAAAATTTGCGCTTGAATGGTCACATCCAGTGCAGTCGTCGGCTCATCTGCGATCAATAAATCCGGGTTGCAAGCCATCGCCATAGCAATCATGACACGCTGCTTCATTCCACCTGATAGCTGATGGGGATACTCCCGCATGATGTCTTCTGCCCTCGGTACGCCCACTTTTTTGAGCATCTCAATCGCTTTTGCTTGGCGTTCCTTTTTCGATAAATCGGTATGCAGCTGATACACTTCCTCTAGCTGTCGACCAATCGTATGGACCGGATTGAGTGACGTCATCGGTTCCTGAAAAATCATCGCGATATCTTTTCCGCGAATGTTGCGAAGTTCACCGATACTCAACTGGTTCAATAAGATGTCCCGAAATCGAATGCTTCCCTCCATCTGCGCATTCGCCCGGGACAAGAGTCCCATAATCGCCAAGGACGTCACGCTTTTTCCACAGCCAGACTCGCCTACCAGCGCTACCGTCTCCCCTTTTTTCAGTTGAAAAGAAATGCCTTGCAGCGCTGGCAACTCACCCTTATCCGTCTTAAACTGCAAGCGTAAATCCTTTACTTCTAAAAGTACCTCTTTCATCGGCTCGTGCCCCCCTTCATCCATTACCTCGTTTTCGGGTCGAATGCATCCCGTAATCCGTCACCTAACAGATTGAAGCCAAGGACAACCAGCATGATGGCCAATCCAGGAAAAATGGACATCCACCAGGCCTGACTCAAGAATGCCTTGCCGACAAAAACCATGGCTCCCCACTCTGGCATCGGCGGTTGCGCACCCAGTCCAAGAAAGCTCAAGGCCGCTGCCGCTAAAATACTCACACCGAATTGAATCGTGGAAAGCACGATGATTGGGGAGAGAATATTGGGTAAAATATGCTTCAGCAAAATTTGCCAGTCCCTGATCCCCAGAGCGCGAACAGCCTCAATGTACTCTTTTTCCCTTATGGATAAGACCGCAGAGCGAACGACCCGCACATAGGACGGAATAACGGCAATCACTACCGCGATCATGGCATTCGTTAACCCAGGACCCAAGACCGCAATGACAGCGATCGCCAGAAGCAGGGCAGGAAGTGACATGAGAATATCCATGCCCTGCATGATAAACAGATCCACACGCCGATAATAGCCAGCAATAATACCGAGCGTTACACCGACCAAGGTAGAAAGCACAACCGTTATCAAACCCATCAGCAAGGAAATTCGTCCCCCGTGCAACAAACGGGAAAAAATATCTCTGCCGAAATCATCCGTTCCGAGAAGATGAGTCACACTCGGAGCGCTTAATCGGCTGTTAAAATTCATTTGTTCGACAGGATGAGGGGCAATGACTGGAGCAAGAAGCGATCCCAGTGTAAAGACGATCAGGATGACCACACCCGCCATTGCTGTCTTATTGCGTCTCAGCCGTTTGCCCATTCCTCCCCAATACGACTCCGGACGATTACTATTCACCATCCATCTGCTCCTTCCTTAGTCGAAATGGATTCGCGGATCAATCCGGCTGTAAATGAGATCCACGATCAAATTGGTTAAGGCAAAAATCAACGCCATGAAAAACACCATGCCCTGTATGGTCGGCATATCCCGTTTACTGATCGCCTCAATCGCCAGGCTGCCGAGCCCTTGCAGCGAAAACACGGTTTCCACCACCACAGCTCCAGCCATGAGCGCACCGAACTGCAAGCCTAACATTGTGACAACAGGAATAATGGCATTCGGCAGACCGTGGCTCAAAATAACTCGGAAAAGTGCCGCCCCCTTGGCCTCTGCTGTCCGCATGTAGTCCTGCTTGATGACTTCCAGCATACTGGAACGGGTCATTCGGGCGATCATCCCCGCTTCCGCCAAACCCAAGGTAATCGCTGGCAGTAACAGGGAGTGAATCCCCTCATAGCCGGAAATCGGAAACAAGGCCAGTTTGTAAGCAAAAATCCAGATGAGAAACAAGGCAATCCAGAAGCCGGGTGCCGAAATACCAAGTAACGAGGTAAGCACCACAAGCCGATCGATGATGGTGTTTTGCTTGACGGCAGCTATCGTACCCAACAAAATACCGAATATTGCAGCAATAATCACACTAAGGATGGCAAGCTGCATGGTGATCGGGAAACGGTTCATAATCTGATCCCATACCTTTTCGCCAGTGAATAACGATGTTCCCAAATCGCCAGCGAACAGGTTTCCAGCAAATCGAATGTATTGTTGCCACAGTGGTTGATCAAGACCAAGCTTCGCTCTCATTTGACTGATGGCCTCTGGTGTTGCAAACTGTCCGAGTATTTGTGTTGCGGGATCGCCCGGTATGAGGTGCACCATCAGGAAGATCAGGACGGAAACGCCAAACAGTGTACCTACCAGGGAAAATAATCTTTTTATTACATATCGGCGCATGCCCTCACCTCAGTTGTCTATTTTTCGAGCATGACATCATGCAACGTAATACCTTGCGTGTACGGATTGACCGTAAAGCCTTTAACGCCGCGAGTGGCTATCACCGTCTCACTTACCCATAAAGGGACCCAAGGCAAATCATTCAGCAAAATCTCCTGTGCATCTTCGTAAATCTTGAGACGCGCCTGCTCATTCATTTCCAAACGTCCTTTGTTCAGTAAAACATCTAGCTCAGGGCTGTTGTAATGAGTCCGGCTTGTTGAATTGCTCTTTTCGAAGATGAGGTACAAGATGTCCGCATCAAACCAGCCGTAGTACATCAAAGCCATGTCATACGACTTTTTCGAAATACGCTCTTTGATGGTTGTCATCTCTTGCACGCTAATTTTCATATCAATACCTGCTTCTTTTAGCTGGCTCTGCAAAATCTGCACCGCTCGCTGAAAGGCTGGCTCTTGAGAGACGAGCATTTCTACAGACAACGGTTTTCCATCCTTATCTACGATGCCATCCCCATCACTGTCCGTCCAGCCTGCTTCCGCTAGCAACTGCTTGGCTTTGTCTAAATCTCTCGTATACAACTGCTTCGCCTTGCTTTCAATCGCTTCACTGTAGCCATAAATCGTGGGTGCCAAAGGACCATACACCGGCTTGCCGAAGCCGTTCAACGCTACCTGAACAAGTGGATCGCGGTCTACGGAGAGAGCTACTGCTTTGCGCAGACGGACATCTGAAAACAGTGGGTGCTTACTGTTAAAAGCGATGTATTTGTTTCCAACGTCCATTGCTTTCTCAATCTTGACTCCGGGCAGTGTCTCAAGCTCCGCAACCGAGTTCGGTGGCGCATCATACAACACATGGACCGTACCCTTTTTGAATTCCATCAGGCGTGTATCGTCGTCTTTCATAAACCGAAACACAAGGCTGTCGAATTGCAGAGGACCTTTGTTGGCAGCGTACTCAGGTCCCCAGATATAATCGGGATTTTTCTTGTAGGTGAGCGAAGCACCCCGTTCACGTTTGTCAAAGATGACCGGCCCCGTTGCAGATGGGTTATCTGAGAAGCCATCCCCTAATTCTTTTGCCTTTTTGGCGTCAAGCGGCGAAACTAATCCACCGACAATAACGTTAACAAACGGGGCAAACGGTTGGCTAAAATGCACCTTGAGCGTATGCTTGTCTGTTGCTTCCACTTTTTCAATCGGTCCTGCAAGCCCCTTCACAGGCGAAATGGCGAGCAAACGGTCAAAGGAATCTTTTACGGATGCTGCCGTCATTGGATCGCCAGAGTGATAGCGGACATCTTTGCGGAGGGTAAATGTCCAAACCTTACCGTCCTGCGAAATTTCGTACTTCTCTGCCAAACGCGGATGGAGTTTGCCTGTTGCATCGCGGGTCAATAGAGGCTCGTATATTAAACTGTTTTCCATGCTCAGCCAGCTCGTTTTGTGCATATCAAGCGAGTCTGGGTCCGTCAGGGAAGCGATGACTAATGTGTTACCTTTGGCCGACGTGTCATTTCCCGTTTGATTGGTCGGCTGTGAGGAACAGCCTGCAATCAACGCCGTTGCCACAAATACACTCAAGGCCCCTTGCTTCCATTTGTGAATTTTCATGTCCCGTCCCCCTTATCAATTGCCGTTACACTTCTGTCCCTTCCACAAACGGGTATATTTGTCGACTTGTCTCTTCGTATTCTTTCAGTCTTTGTTGTACCTGTTCTCCATCAGCCTGAACCACACCACTGATCAAAATATTCAGCATGGAAAAGATCGCCGTCATTCCTTTTAAGGCAGTAGGAGCAGGTGCGCTGACTTTCAAAATTTGATCGGCTACGGGTCCAATCGGAGATAGCTCATCGTCGGTAATCCCGATGATTTTGGCGCCTCTCTCTTTGGCTGCTTTTGCAAACAGGATCGTTTCAGTCGTATAGCGGGGGAAGGAGAGTGCGATCACGAGCCACTCCTGATTGATCTGGGTCAACAGATAGTTGACGTCATCAACTGGCCCATTGTACAGATGCGCGTTTCCTCTGACGACATTCAGTGTAAAGGCGAGCCAATGGGCCGGAGCAAAGGAGCTGCGAAACCCTACGACGAGAATGTGTTTGGCTGCCATAATACGTGAAATCGCTTGCAAAAGTTGGTCCTTTTGTAGCTCCCCTAACGTTTGCCGAATATACGCAACATCCTGCTCCATGTTATAAGAAATCAGGTCTTGTTTCCCCTTCATCTCCACAGCCGCTGTACGAAAACTGTGGATGGCATCAGCTTTTGGGACTTTTTCCAATAAGGAGCTGCGGATCTCGTTTTGCAATTCGCTGTACCCGGAGTAAGCGAGAGCGTAGGATAGTCGGATGATTGTCGTTTCGCTTGTACCGCTCAATGCCCCGACAGCTTTGGCTGGTTGAAGTGCAACGGTCTTCGGCTCCGCGAGAATGTATTTGGCTGCGAGTTTTTGTTGGTTGGTCAATTCCGGGTAATGCTTACGGATGCGCTCCTGTACGGATTCCATGATCATCTACTTCCTTGTCAATTGATGTAGGTTCCACTCTGTGGCTGGGTCTAACGGATAAATCGGACGAATGGCGCGCTCGTATTTGAAGAATCGGAAGTTGAGCGTCGTCAATCCCGGCGAATCAACGGTAATGACGCGTGCACTAATCGGTTCGAACGCTGCCCGGAAATGTGTGCTTGATTTCAAGGCCACGATTTTGTATTTGGTCACGTCGATTCCGTGCAACAGAAAAATTTGCTCATCCAGCACTTGCGATTTCACGGAGCAAACCAGTACATCAACCCCGTCAATTTGCAAGCGAACGGACTTTCCAAAATTCTCATGACCTCCTTGACCCATCGGCGTCGTCGCAATGAATTTTCCATCTGTCAAAGCTTTGACGTAGGCTGTTACTTCAAGTGGTTCTCCATGTAAGTAGTCTGTCTTTCCACCCAGTGATAGTTCTATGGTAGCGCCCACTCCAGCCTGATGGGCAATCTGGACCACTTCGGGATCGTAAATAAAACCAAAGCATGCATTTGTCAACTTGGCTTCCAGCATCGCCCGCAGCAAATGCGTTCCGTCTCCGGGTGTACCTCCGCCTGGATTATCTGAGGTCTCATTGATTACGATGGGCATGCCTTCCGTTTCCAGTGCCATCGCAATTCCCTCGGCAGGGGTGGGCATGTTTAGCTCGAATTCATCCCGCTTTTCCCAAATCAGACTGGCGACATCCTCGCTCACTTTTTTGGCGAGCTCCTGATCGTTATTCGTAACGCTTAAAACAGAGACGCCTAGCTCAGGAATGTCCGTATACGGAAATCCGTGGAAAAATGCACAGTCGATGACGCCATCTTCCTTTTCCCACGCCCAGCAGGCTTCGTTTATTTCGCGTGCTGGGGAATGATGAGTAGCTGATGTCGGAATCAATAGTGGCAGTCGGGTCAAATGCATGGTCGGCTTCATACCTTCCGTAACCATCTTATGCGCCAGGTCGATCGCTTCCATTCCGCGTTCATAGCAATCCACATGCGGGTAGAGGTGAACTCCCAGGAGAGCATCGGCCTCATCCACCATTTTTTGTGTCATGTTTGCATGGAGGTCGAGCGTAACAATTAAAGGAATGTCATAACCGACCAACTGACGCACTGATGCCAGAATGTCGCCCTCCAGATCATCTATTCCTTCTACAACCCCCGCTCCGTGAAGCCCCAGACAAATGGCATCTGCACCTTCTGTCGCAGCAATCGTGTCAAGAAGCTCCTTTTTAATCCGGTCATACGCTTCTCGCAAAATTGTCCCCGCTGGATACGTAAAGGTGATAAAGGTCGGCAAAAGCTCAATGCCCAGCTCTTCCGCGCGATCCACCATCCCTCCCGGAAAATTGCGAACGCCCCGATTGCGATTCACAATCGTTTCATGATAATCCCACTCGTAGCTTTGAAACATCTCGAGCGTCGTGGGCACATTGGAAAACGTGTTCGTTTCATGCGCAACCCCACCAATAATCACCTTCATTCTTAGACCCTCCATTCGATTTTGAAGTATGAACTTTAAAATTTTGATTTTTTCGAAGTTTCAACCTTTGTGGACATTATAAAGGGAGGAAAATCATTTATTCAATCGCTAAATCATGAACGTTTTATCGACTCTACTATACTCGTTGATTCATAAACAAAAGCCCTCCCAGTACAGGGAGAGCTTCTTTCATAGCTCATGCTATTATGAGGTTTTCCATTTCGCCAATTCAGATGGGAATTTGTCATTCAGCACTTTAATATAGGTACCCTTCATCCCTAACGAACGGGATTCCAGCACACCCGCGCTTGCTAGCTTGCGAAGAGCGTTCACGATGACAGAACGTGTCAGACCTGCTTGATCTGCCAGCTGACTAGCTACTAGCAAACCTTCGCGTGCATCCAATTGCTCCATAATCTTTTCAATCGCGATCTGTTCACTATAGGACAACGAAGAGAGAGCGATTTTGGCAAACGTTTTGTCGCGCACTTCATTTTCAATCTGTTCTGTGCGCTGACGAACAATTTTCATACCGATCACGGTAGCACCGATCTCGCCTAAAATCAGATCCTCTGTTTCAAACTGACCGTAAGCACGCAGCAGGACGAGTGTGCCAAGACGGCTTCCCCCTGCATTGATAGGAACAATCGTCGTCATCATTTGCGGGAAGACCGAATTCAACTCTTTTGGAACCAGGCTGTACGGGCTGGTAATCGGCTCGTTCGCCAAGGTTTGTGAAACTTCTAGCAGCTTCTGATGTACACCTTCCTGCAACTGCGTGGATGAACGTCCTTCTTCTTGCAGGGAAATCTCCTGATTCATTCCACTTCCCAGGATCGAGCCATCTGCGGTAATGATATAAACATTTGCAGAAATTACTTCAGATAAAAGCCTTGCGAGATCTTGGAAGCCTACTCCGCTGCCACCCATTGTTTTTTGAAGCATCACATTAATTTTTCTCGTTTTTTCTAACAAATTCATAATAATATCCTCCTCTGGATTCTTCATGCTCACAGTATTGTCAGAAAAATCCAGCCCTATACATGCAAATCGAAAAATTAAAAAGAAAGTTGTGTACAGGAATTTAGGTAGAAGCCTCGAGGGCGATTATTAAGACCTCTATAAAGAAAAAAGGCTGACAGAGTGGTCGTTTCACTCGTCAGGCCTTTTTTGTATCACACTCTAGCGAAGCTGTTGCTTAATGAGCGCTTCAATCGCTTCGGCAATGACATGGGTATGTTTGTTCACGTCTGCATTCGTTAAGCGGAAACGTATATAGCGTTCATCGAGATTAAACGCTTCTTCAAACGCTCCCATAAAGCCGCGCGCACGTTTGTCCAGTTCCAATAAAACTTCCAATTCGCCATCGCGAAGGAAGAAGACTACTTCGAGCTCCTCCAATTGGCTGCGGTATGGCCCTGTCGGACGGAATTCAAATTCCTGTACAAACGGATGATTGCGACCAAGGTGGCGATTATATTCGCAGTCTACCTTATACAGCTGGAATCCGACCTGTTGAACAGCATCCAACACTTTGGACATTAACGGATGTGGGCGAACCTCTATGAAATCGGAATCCCCCGGGTCAATCGCATTTTTAATATCGAGACCTGTCCGCAAGTAAACAGGTTGACGCCCCATCGTCAATGGTGTCTCAAAAGGCAATTGAAAAGCGAATGGCAGAACGGTTTCTTCTTTCGGTTTCAATTGTACCCGCTCAGACAGACGATATTTTACAAGTGTGCATTCTTCCTTCGTCTTAGAGTCGTTGATTTCTCTTTCATAGTGAGTGACGACATACATGTAGATTTCGTCGATTTCCTGGGCCACATCTCCTCCCTTGATATGAACCGCACCTCTGACCATATCTCCGGGAATGAGTGAATCCTGCTCAAGACGTGCATCTACTTGCGCGGAGCCAATACCTACACTAGCCAACAATTTTTTGAACATGGACATGTGTTCGCCTCTCCTTTATCCCGACCCAGACCTACATGATCTGGCTATCAGATATTCTATATTGAAATATACGGTGGAAGAAATAGAAAGTTTCGCGCAATCTTTTGCCAAACATCATCGGGTATAATGTCCGCTGTCACAAACACATGCAGCGTTCTACTAATCACCACCGTTTTGATTCGTACCTCCACGGTCGTTCGATCTGACAAAATATATTCGCGGCGTCGCAGCATTTCATGCAAGACCTGATGGACCTCCGCAACCTGCTCAACCTTCTTCCCTTTTAACGAAGCGAGATCCTTTTCCACACGATCGACTACTTGTACCACAATTGTGGCATGAAGCGGCTGCTTCTGATCCGCAGTGAGCACAGAGGCGCGTACGTCTTCGATAACGGTCTCTTGCTTTTTGCGATAGACCCGCTGATTTTGCTTTAGCTCCAAATTTTCCTCGTACAGTTTTTTGTTTTGCAGCTCCAAGCTTTTTTTGATCAGCATCATCTGTTCCATTTCGCGTCCGTATGTAAATAAAATCACGCTTCCGCCCAACACGCACCCCATGAGCAAAAGAGCGAGGTAACGTTTCCAAAGAATCACCTTCATGAGCGCACCTGAACCAGCCAATGCACACAAATTGTTCCGATATGGGCACCCAAAAATGCAACGACGATCATCACAAGCTGTTTAAAGACAGGTGTCAAATTTCCCATCAGTATTTTTTCGATCTGCAAAAACGAATCGAAAGTTCCGCCCAATGCGCCAACCAATCCCCATATTTTGAGCTGGTCAGCCAATTGGGCCATAGATAACAACGGAGGCTTTTCTGTGAGAAAAGCGCCCACCCCACCTGAAAGAGCGCCGCCGACCACAATGCCATAAGCCACGAAAAACGTCAAAATGACTTGTGCCATGTTATGCTTCATCCTTTCTTCGAACAAGCAGCATATGCTTATCCCTACGCTCGTCATCCCGGTTTTATAACAGAACTCGTTACCGTTCCAAATAAAAAACGGCATGCTCTATTGGGCAGCATGCCGGGTCGATCAGCGTTGGTTCCTTCTCCATTTCTTCAGTTTCTTTTCTATGCGCGGCGAGTTCATGATCATGAGATCCGTAAACAAGTTGACCATTTTCGGATTGCGCAGCATCTGGTTAAAAACCTCTGGATTTTGCTTGAACCATTGCTCATTGGCACGAATCCATTTCTTGAAAGCGTCGTTTGTTTTGTAATAGTGGTTCAATTGCCGAACCGGTCGATATCCACTCATCTTAATCTACCCCTTCGTCAAAAAATATCACGAGGAGAAAAACGATCACGATGATCCAGATGATCACTTCGAAACCTTCCTCGTTGAAGAAACCAAATCCTCTCACGCTAGATCCCCCCTTCATCCTGCCGCGCTCCTCGCACCATTCCCTACCGCCCATGGTACCTTTCCCTATAGGTATATGTGGTTCCACGCTTGTTGGATTGGACGCTTGCCTGCCTTCCTACCCATTTTGTGTGGTGGCCTACTTTGTGTTTGTGAAAAACGACGCATAGGGACAATCCTTTTCCACTCATACTAGAGAGGAATGAATCAAAGAGGAGACAACCATGACAGCCTCTACTGGATCTCTGTTACGCAACAAGCCTTACTTGCTGTTACTGCTAGTCGTCTTTTTCATGCACATGGCCTCTTATCTGGTCATTCCCGTCTTCCCAGTCTTTTTGCAAAAGGTACGGGTTCTTTCTCTCTCCCAAGTCGGCATCATTTTGGCAGCGGGAAGCATCACATACCAAATCGGAAGCTTGGTAGGCGGCTTGATGTCAGATCGCTGGGGCAAACGCTCCATCCTAGCCTTTGGGGCATTCCTTCAAGGATGTGCCATGGCAGGCTATCACTTCAGCCATTCCTATGGTTTCTTCTTGTTATTCTCGGCTGTCAACGGCTTGGGTCTTGGCCTGCTCGCTCCAACCATTAAAGCCATGATCGCGGATGAAGTGGATGAGAGCCAAAGAACCGCTGCCTTTTCGTGGAGAGGGATACTCGCTCACAGCGGGATCATTGTCGCAGGCTTGATCATTACGTGGATGACTGCGGGTGGGAAACAGCCGTTTCTCGTAGCTGCCGTTGTATACGGAGCACTTGCTATCTTTTCTCGCTTCATCCTTCCTGATGATCGCTGTGTGGGAACAGATTGCAAGCAAACACCGATTAAGGAGTATCGTCACATCTTGACCCATCGCAGCTTTTTGCTTTTCTCTGTGATCTCGCTCTTAATCTGGGCGCTTTATGCTCAATTCGCCATGATCCTGCCACTACGGGGAGAGCATGTCCTACATTCCGCTACGATGATTGGTCTCATTTGGACGATCAACTCGCTCAGTGTCGTCGTCTTGCAAGGGGTGATCTCACGTTTTATCCTACAACGCATCAATCCGTACTTGTCTGTCACAATGGGAACGATCTTGTTAGGTGCAGGGCTTACGCTCATGGGATGGGCAAACCACTTCCTCACATTGTGCGGGGCTGCGATTCTTTTCATTTTGTGTGAGATGCTGTTTATGCCGATGCTGGATAGTCTCGTCACTCACTTCGCAAAGGAAGAATGGTTGGGGGCGTACTTTGGCTTTTCCAATTTCGTCTCTGGGCTTGGGACGGCTCTTGGGACGGGATTGGGTGGAGCAATGGTTGAAAAACTAGGAGGAGTCGGTAGCATCTATCCGTGGATTGGCTACGGAGTGATTACACTGTTTTTGGCGGCGATTCTTGGTCTGTTTGTCCTATACGCCATCCCTCGCCACAAAAATGCTGTACTTGACTCCCCCACAAAAACTCGCAAAGAGGAAGGGGCCACATGAACGCAGAGGAACACGCACAGCATCAACAAGAAAAGCAGATGGAAGTGCTTAGGCGAGTACGCCTTGGCAGCCATGACTCTGAGAAAGGGGTAGTTACATGACTAAGCAAAACAAGAATTCCTCACTACAGCAAAATCGACCAGACGAACGCAATCGACAACCCAAAAACGTTCAAAACGATGCGCCTGGCTATGGTGACAAAAAACTGGAGGGACCAAATCGTCCTTCCACCTAACTCTTAGGCAACCATAAAAAAAGTCATTTTGCGCCTTCATGCAAGGGCAAAATGACTTTTTTTGTTTCCTTTACGCAATCGGTACGAGCTTGTACGGTAAGGAAAATGATTCCAACCCGTTCAAAAATGCTTGGCGAGACTTTTCATCAGGCGCAATGAGTTGGAGATAGCGTGTGAAATAAAACACGATGCGATCTTCTTTGCCTTCTTTTAAGCGATAGTGTGACAGTTGTGCGATGTCTGTCAGGTTATAGAAGTATTCATAGTGCTCCTGTGTAAAAGGTGCTTGAAAGATCCGGCTGACGACTACACCCTTGCTCAGATTTTCCCGCATGTTCTCTTTTGTTGCCCCGAGAAAACGAAGAAGTTCACCAGCCCGCTTCGCTCCGACCTTTTCCGCCAGTATACTGTCGTTGTACTCCACTTCCAAATCGGTCAATTTGTTGGAAACGGCTGCAAGCATTGCCATCAACACCTTGCGCACTGCCAGATTCTCCGTAGCAAATTGATTGTCAAACACATTAAATTCAAAGGACGTAGCTTCGCCCTGATGCCGTGTATACAATATGATCGCGTTCAAAAGCATTCCTCCGCTTTCTACTCACTCAACGATATTCTCCCTACCATTATCTAGGCAAAATCGATTCCCACGTCGCACGGTCCAGCTTGCGAATGACACTGAACAAAAGACGCTTGGCTGCCTCGTAATCCTCGCGATCAATGATCGAAGCATGGCTGTGAATGTAACGGGAAGGAATTCCAATAACAGCAGATGGCACTCCCTTGCCGTGGTACTGAACGACACCTGCATCCGTCCCGCCTTTTGCCACATAAATCTGGTACGGAATGTTCTCTTCTTCGCACGTGGAGATAAGAAGCTCACGCAATCCTACCGGCATGACGTACAGCGGGTCGTAGATGCGCATCAACAGACCACCGCCGAGTTTGCCGCCGTCATCTTTTACACCTGGTATATCTGTGGCTGGACTCGCATCCAATGCCATGAACAAATCCGGATCAATGGACGCAGCGGCCGTTTTCGCGCCGCGCTGCCCGGACAATTCTTCCTGTACAGTAGCCCCGACGTAGACGACATTTGGATGATTTTGTTTTTCGTGTAGCTCTTTTGCGAGTTCCACTGCCAAACTGCAACCATAGCGATTATCCCATGCTTTCGCCATGATGCGGCGCGGATTGGCCATGACCTGCAACGGGCAAACTGGTACAATTTGCTGACCAGCCCGTATTCCTACCTGTTCGGCTTCCTCTCGTGAATCCACGCCGATATCAATGTACATGTTGCGTACATCCATCGGGCGATTACGCTGATCGTCGCTCAAGACATGCGGCGGGATCGAGCTGATTACGCCCTCGACTGGTCCATTGTCCGTAATAATTTGTACACGTTGCGCGAGCAAGACCTGCCCCCACCAGCCTCCCAACGTCTGAAATGAAATAAATCCTTTATCAGAAATTCGGGTGACCATGAAGCCGACCTCGTCCATGTGACCCGCTACCATAATTTTCGGACCGTTCTCGTCACCACGCATAACGCCAAAAATACTGCCCAAATTGTCGTACATCAGTTCACTTGTATAGCTACTTATGTATTCCCGCATAATCTCGCGTACCGGACCTTCGAAGCCAGGCGCTCCTGGTGCCTGCGTCAAACGGTTCCACAGTTCAACTTGAAATTTATTTTCCATCGCCAATAATCCTCCTCGACCCTAGTTTCATGCCTGTTGTCCTTCTCTATTATCCGCGAGAGAGAATTCAGACGCAACTACTCCCAAGCAGGAATGCAAGCGCTTGTCCCGAATGAAGAAAAAAACACCAATCGTTTGAGGAGGAAAAACTAGATGGCAATCACGTTACGAAAGTTGGCCGAGTCCAGTGAGATTGAGCGATTAGAAGAAATAGAGGGGAAAATCTGGGGCCCTTCTACTGCTATCCCCTATCACATGACCCTCACCATGCAAAAGTTTGGGGGCCTGTTTTTAGGGGCATTCGATGGCGAGGAATTGATCGGCTTTTTGTACAGCTTCCCGGGCTTCACCAACGGAGAATCCCATCTTTGCTCGCACATGCTCGGCTTTTTGCCAGAGTATCGCAAGCAAGGGCTAGGTGTACAAATGAAATGGCTGCAAAAAGAAGAAGCGGCAGCAGCAGGCTATTCCAAAATTACATGGACGTACGATCCGCTTGAGACAGTAAACGGCGTTCTAAACATCGCCAAGCTCGGTGGAATCGTTCGAACCTATTTACCAAACTGCTACGGACACCTTGATGACGACTTCAATCGAGGACTGCCTACAGACCGTTTCCTCGTGGAATGGTTGATTGGAAGCGATCGTGTGGAATCACGTCAGGTAGGGAAGAACTCTACTCCCTCTTTAGAACAGGCGCCAGATCTGTTGCGTCTAGAAATCAAGGATGGTATTCCACATCCGATCGAAATCGATTTGTCACGCGAAGAGCCTGTGGTGCTGCTGCCTGTCCCTGCCTTCTTCCAGGATGTTAAACGAGCTGATATGACCGTCGCTTCCTTGTGGCGAGAGATGACGCGCGAATTGTTCACGGCCTATTTTGCCAAAGGATATGTTGTCACGAATATCATTCGTGGTCAATCCACTGTTCGCTACGTCTTAGAAAAGCAGCCGTTGACTGATATTTTAGGTGCCTCGTCCTCTCTATCCTAACTAGAATGGCGCGCCGGGTGCGCAGGTTGTGGTAAAATGGTGGTTGCCCAACCCTATACGACAAAGGACGAGAATGAAATGAATCGATCACAATACAAGTATGACGTTATCATCATAGGCGGCGGCCCCTCTGGGCTGATGTCTGCTATTGCTGCTTCTGGCCAAGGAGCGAGAGTTTGTCTCGTGGAAAAAGGCTCGAAGCTTGGACGCAAGCTCATCATATCTGGCGGCGGTCGTTGCAATGTAACCAATGCTAAGGAACAAGATGAATTAATCAAACAAATGCCAGGAAATGGCCGCTTCATGTACAGTGCGCTCACTCAATTCGGCAACCGAGAGATTATCCAGTTTTTTGAGGAGTTGGGTGTCGCGTTAAAAGAAGAGGATCGGGGCCGGATGTTTCCCGTCACAGATAAGGCGGTAACAGTCGCCCAAGCGTTGATTGATTTATTGAAGCGCCAAGGTGCCACCGTCCTTTTAAATGCCTCTGTAAAAGAGGTTCTCTATTCGGAAGACAGAGTCGGTGGCATCATGCTCCAGTCCGGTGAGAAAATCACCGCGCCTTGTGTGATTATTGCCGTCGGGGGCTGTTCTGTACCACAGACAGGGTCTACAGGCGATGGCTATACATGGGCGAAAGCAGCCGGGCATACGATCACAGAGCTGTATCCTACTGAAGTACCGCTTACAGCCAATGACTCTTTTATTCGCGATAAATCGATCCAGGGTCTGTCTCTGCGTGATATTACGATGACCTTGTATGCGCCGAACGGGAAAAAGATCAATACACAAGAAGGCGATATGATCTTCACTCATTTCGGAATATCAGGCCCCGCCTCCCTGCGCATGGGACATTATGTCTCTGTGTCGCAACGAAAATACGGAGCGGTTCCTCTATCTCTGACGATCGATCTCATGCCTGACAAAACGGCCGAGGAAATCACGGCGGAAAGCTGGCAGTTGATCGAGGAGCAGCCAAAAAAGGCCGTAAAAAATGCAATCAAGGGCTTCCTCCCCGAACGGATTATCCCAGTCTTACTTGCGATAGCAGGAATTTCGGATGAAACGACCTACAGTCATATGAAGAAACAAGAGTGGAGTAAGTTCACGAGCTTGATCAAAGCTTTTCCACTCACCATTACGGGGACGCTCTCTCTTGAGGAAGCATTCATTACAGGTGGCGGTGTGAGTGTAAAAGAGATCGATCCACGGTCGATGAGATCCAAGCTCATGGATGGGTTGTATTTCGCTGGAGAGGTCATGGACGTCCACGCCCATACCGGTGGCTACAACATCACCATCGCTTTTTCGTCTGGCTATTCTGCGGGTACACATAGTGCGCAGGAAGCATTTGAATTTTTTCACGAGAATGACGTTTAGATTATGAGGGATTGGGGAAACTATGAATCAGGTTCTCTTTTCATGAAAAGAGAAACCAGCACATTACTCCCCCCTAGTTGTAATGTGCTGGTTTAACAGACCTTACTCCCTTTATCTTCCTAGATGGGGCATCGCCTGCGTGAGCGATGCTTCTTTTTTTCACCCAACAAAAAGCACCTGCTACTAAAGACGGCACGTCCATCTTTTCCTAGCAGGTGCTTTATCATTGATTATCCGTTTATCCGACAAGACGGAACAAATACGCAAATCCAGCGAGCAAAAAAGCTAGGCCCAACAGAAAAAACGTGTTGGCACGCTGCTTGACGCGCCTTTCGTCTCCCTGAAAATAAGCGTTCATCCGTGATTGCCAACGTTTTGTCCGCGGCTGTACCATGACGAGAATGCCCACTACCAGTAAGAAGAGAGGAAAGACCATCATCTGGCTCATCCCTTTTTCTTACGACGCAGAAGCCAACCGTTGTCCTCTTCCACTCGTACGCCTTCGATTACTAGACGAGCCTCCTCGGCAAGCTGATAGGCTTCCGCGAAAGCCAATTGTCGAAAGGATATCTCTGCCTTCGTCAACAAATCATTGACCTGGCGATTTTGGCGGCGATAACGGTTTGTATACTGAATGGCACCCTCTGCCATCTGACAAGTTGTGATAATACGTTCTGCCATCCGCTCTGTTTCGCTGACCAAATCACTCGCGTCCTGAACCAGCATGGCTACCTCTTCCAGATCATAGCGGTACTGTTCCATGATCGTTTGGACGCGGCCCAACGTTTGCACAACTTCTTCAAACATGTATTTCAATTGATCCGGAATGCCCGGCAAGTAGCTGCGCTTGATTTGCTGACGGACGCGGACTAACGTGTTGGAAATTCGCTCCAGTTCATCCAGCGCATCGTCTTCCGTTTCGATGACCAAATACGTTTGCTCTTCTTCCGGAATCATCTCTTCTTGTTCAGGCTGACTCTTCGGCATGACCAGTTCATACTCTTCTTCGTACACAGGCTCCTCAGCTTTGACTGCTGGAGCAGGCTTTTGTGCTTTTTTATTGAAAAGCTGAGGAATTGCTTGCAACAACACCGAACGTTCAGCTTCACTCAGCTCTGAGGATTTTCCTCGCGCTGCTCGCTCTTCTTCCACTTTCGTCTGCTGCGCTACAAGATCTTCTTCGCTGGTTGAATACTCGGTCTCGCTAGCTAGAGTCGGCTCAGGTGTACGAATCTCCGGCTCCACAGGTGCGGATGCCGCAGCTACTTGCTGTAGCGAATCATCCTGTTCTCCCGCTCCTACTTCTGCTCTCTTTTCTTCCTGTGCAAATTCTGTTTCATCTTTGCCTTGATTCCCTTCTGCTTGCGGTTCAACTTCTGCATTCGCTGTCGCTGCGGCTTCATCACGAGCAAGAACGCCATCTTCTATCGCTTGATACGTCGCATCAATGAGCACTTCGAACGCTTTGACATGGGTCAACACCCTTTCCAGGCTGCCCTCTTCCAAAGCGCCCTTCGCAGACATAACCAATTGCTTTGCCTGCAAAAGAGCATTGTCCAAGGAATCCTGCTTCAAATCAAAGCCGTCACGAGCGGCCTGCTCAATTCCTTCCTCCAGATGCTTGAATTCTTCCGGCATTTCCTTTTTCACGCGTTGCACAAGCTTTGGAATGAGCTCCATCGCTTGTCCTACCTGCTCCAGTACTTGCTGCGCTTTTTGTGTGGTTTCGTAAACCGCAATGTCGTCTCCTGCCGCCCGCGCAGTTTTCACGAGTTTTCGCATCGTGTCTACTTCATCCAGCGATGCTTTCAATTCATGGAAAGACAATCCGTACTCCAGACGCAAATCGGACAGGCGTCGTTCTATCTGCTCCACTTGCTTTCCGATCTCTGGAACAACAACCTTGTTTTCTTGCTTGGTAACTGCCACTTTGGAAGTGTCTGTTTTTAACTCATTCAGTTCTTCCTCAATTTTTGAAATGGCCTCTCTCGCCTCATTCAGCATGCCAAGTGCCAACGTAAAACGGAAGCGATCGCAAGCCTCTTCCGCATCGAGAATCATCATTTCCACATCAGGGATACGAATGCGCAACAGATTTTCTTTTTTGTCAGCCAAGTGGTGATAACGTACTTCTGTCATGCCGCTAGAACGGCGAAGCGGTTTTTCCACCTCGATGACATTGATCTTCTCAACGAGCTCTTCCTTCCAATCCTCCACATCGTCTACTTGGGCAAAAATAGCACGGCGTCTGATCATTGCGTAAATCAAGCCGATCGATAGCCCAGCAAATACCGCACCAACCAGATAAATCCACCATGGAATGCCACCGAGTGCAAGGCTGCTTTCGCTCTCTCCCGCTTTACTAGCGTCAGTCGCATCTGGCTTTGCTGCTACTTGCTTGCTTTCAATGCGGCTTAGCTCCCTGTTTACTTCCGCGATTACAGTTTGTATACCGTTCAAATACTGCTTTTGTGTGCGGAAAGCTTCATAAAAAGACGCGATTTTGTCATGCAGCAATGTCATCGTGGCACCTTTTGCCTGCAAAGAAGGACCGGCATAAATCCCCAGCTGCTCGGTGTTTATTTCAAGTACGATCATCAGTGCATCATCGGCCAAATTGTAATTGTCAAACAGCTTTTGCGCGTAAATATCTGGAGATTCAGCTTCCGGTGCCGTGCTTTCCACTACCACGACTTTGTAGCTGCCCGGTATGCCGTTCAATGATTTTGCAAAGGCGGTTCTGTCTTCCTTTTTCAAATAGTTGTCAGCGTCCTGAACAACCTCGTCTTTTTTATCTGGAAACGGCGTCGCATAAGCCGGATTCGTATATAACAACATGCCTGCCAAACAGAGCATGAATAGTTTTCGTTTCACTTATCATACATCCCCTTACTAGAATCATTCATTGGGAGAGGCCACGCCTAAGCAGGCAGCAAAAAACCTCGCAGATAACACATAATCGAGGTTTGCAGCCATTGGACGAACTCCTCGGAAGATGGCTCCAGATCATAGACCTGGCGAACCATTTGTGGTTGCAAAAATGGATATATCATCTGGCTCGTCATAGCCAGCACTGTACGATCAATAGAGACGGGTAAAAACTCCCCCGAGACGACACCGCCCTCGATTACACGTGAAAGTCCGTGCTTCCATCGGCTCATATATAGCGTCATCACTTCACGAGCAAGCATGGATTCTACGCTCAGCTCACGGTGAATCAAACGCGTGATAGGCGCATGCTCACATTGAAATTGCAAATATAGCTGCACAACTTGTTCCAATCGTTGATAGGCAGGGATGTCGTCCTGCCCGTTTTCCAGTTCTTCCAAAAGGCGAAACAACGTCTCAAAGTAAGAAGCAATCAGCGTCTCCAGGACTCCTTGCTTCCCTTCAAAATGATAGGAAATCAGCGCGGAATTTACTTGAGCAACAGAGGCAATTTGTCTTACGGAGGTTCCTTTGTAGCCATGAACATCAAAAAGCTTCGCTGCTGCGGATAAAATACGCATTTTCGTCTGATCCATCAGGCATCTTTCCCATTGTACAGATTATTCGACGAAAAAAGATAGTCTTGTTGTATGTTCGACAATGTTTTCCGGTATCCTTCTCATCATACGGATTCCATCTAAAAAAACCGCTACCGCATAGATTTTCTTTCACATAAGAAGTACGTAAAAAGTAGCGAGCACGTTACCTCATCTTTTCAATTTTCCCTGACAGAAAAAAGACGCTCCTGTCTGTTTTGCAAGAGGAACGTCTCACTTGATTACTCTTACTCCCTATTTGCTTGTATCCGCTGGAGCTATGATGGGGGCTACCGCTCCATATTGCTGCAAATACGTTTCTACTTGTGAATGCTCTTTTACACGCTGATCGTTCAAATCGTACGAAGATCGAATGGACATCGTCATGTTCGTGGGGAGCATTGTTTTTTTATTGTAGTGAATGGTGTACTCTGCCTCCACTTCCATCTGGTTCACGAGTTCGTTGACGTCCACCTTTTTCTTGGATTGAATCGTGGGTCCAGAATGATGGGCAGGCGCCCCTCTCCAATTACCTTCCGAGAGTGACATCGCTAGCTTTAGCTTCGGTATGTAGGGTTTCTCTCGCCCTGCTATCGATTGGACTTTTGCTCCCGACTTTGTTTGTTCTTGCATTTGGGAAACAAGCCAGCTTTTTAGTTTGGCAGAATCCAATACAACTCCGAGCGCCTCAAAATCGTCTTTTGGATTCTTATCAGGCAGCATCCGGACGTTTCGTTTCATATTGTCGATTTGCTGAAAGGAAGCAATAGGGTTCCAGTTGTTCATTTCTTGATGCAGCGCCGGACTATCTCCTGCGACATGGTTCCAGCCTTCGTTTTGTCCATCCTTGGTATACAGCTTGTCCCCTTGGCTGAGCAAGGATAAGTCGTCCACTCTGTTTTCCTCTGGGACAGAGAGCTTCACGTTCATGTAAACAGCCTCTCCGTCTTTTCTGCCCGAAAAGTTAACCATGTTCGCATTGGAACTGTTCGCCGTCAACAGCTTGGTTTGCCCGTAGAACGCATACGATTTCTGCGCATCGAACTTGTCACGCACCTGCTCAAACGTTGTATTCGCATCCTGCTTCACATTCATTTGATTACAGCCACCTACAACAACTGTACACACAAGAGCCATCACGCAAATGGGCCAATACTTCTGCATAGATGCTACCCTCCCAGGCTACCCTGGGTCAGCCTCATGTGGGGTCCCAGGGTAATAGTCCCTTTTAGCGTTTCCGGGGAGGAATAGGCTTATTCTACTTGCAAGCCTCTCTTGTACGATCAGGTTTTACAGGTGGTAATACAAGACTCGATCCTGCTCTCTCACTTCAATCTGATGGAGAATCACCAACAAATCAATGTGCCCCAAAGTCTCCGATAGCGTCAATGGCAATTCTTTTTGGTACAAGTCTGGAAATAGAAGAGCATTCAGTTCAAAAGCTGTCTTTTCTCCATCTGCAAGAAGCCTGCGGAGCGTGTCTGTTCTCTCCCAGTTCTTTTGCAGACGAGCGAGTATGAGCTCTCGATGATTGTAAACCGGCTCACCGTGTCCACTCAGGACTTGTTCGATCTCCATGTCCGCACACATTTGCAGCGCTGTGCGGTATTGAATCAAAGTCAGTGGTCTTGTACTCGTGCGATTCCGGGGTGGTTCGATGAACGCATTGGATGAAATTCGCTTGATGATATGGTCTCCACCAATCATGACGTGATCCTTTGCCCGATACAACGACAGATGGCTTTGGCTGTGTCCCGGCGTATATAGTACCTGCCAGTCCTCCAAGTATGGTACCTTTTGCTCATGCTTCAGATGAAAGTCAATCTGACTTGGCGCAGAAAACTTCTTCATCAGCTTGTGAAATTTTGAGATAATGACCATCATTTCTTCTGGTACACCGCTCTGGATGTACAGCTCTTCGAAAAACTCATCATGAAAAGTCATAAACTGCTCATCCTGCTGTACATAAGGTGTTGCCTGCGGATGGGCAAACGTCTTCGCTCCCGATCGTTCCCGTACTTTTTCTAACTGCCCGCAATGATCCACATGATGATGCGTCAGTATGACTTGGTCGATATCTTGCACGCTTACTCCAATCGATTCTAAGCCTTCTGTTAAGGCCGTCCACGCATCGTCGGTCAATGGCCCTACATCAACTAAGGTTAAGCGCTCCCCTTTTAGCAAATAGACGTTTACTGCCCCCACATCAAAAGGCGTAGGTATTTCCAGACAAAAAATATCAGGTGCTACTTGCGTCGCGATCCCTTGCTTGCCATCGTTCGCTGTCATTTTTTATCTACCTCTCAAGTTTTTTGCCTTTTTTTCCGAAAAGAGAAAAGAGCCATTGTTTTGGCTCTAGGCGAGAACTACTTGATTTCTACCTGAATTTTTAGCTTCATACAAAGCAATATCTGCTTGATGGAACAGCGCTTCTACACTCAGGTTTACATCCATCTCCCTGCTCCATTTCGCTAGCCCGCATGAGATCGTGACCTGTGGAGACGTCTCCTGCTCGACACATTCCCGTATGCGCTCAGCCACGGATTGCGCCGTGTCTTTGTCCACACGCGGCAAATAAACAGCGAGTTCCTCTCCACCCCATCTTGCTGCGATATCACTATCTCGAATGCTATGTCGAATCAGATTGGAGACCTGAATCAATACCTCGTCCCCTACCTGATGGCCAAATGTATCATTCACGGTTTTAAAATAATCAATATCAATCAAGATCAACGAGCCGTAGCTGTCTTTTTGTAATGATCCTCTTACTCGTTCATTCAAGTGTCTTCTCGTGTACAGACCTGTCAAATTATCCGTAATGACCATTCGTTCCATTTCATTATGCAGGACGGCGTTGGTCATTGCCAAGCTCGCGTGCTGGCCAAATATTTCGAGGAGTTTATAGTCGTCAAAACTAAAAAAATGATAACGGGAATCTGCGACTAAAAGGACTCCACTAATCTCACCCTCGACAACGAGCGGAACCCCCATAAAGGAACAGCACGAAAAGAGCGAAAAAGGAAGCGGTCCTGCCCCTGGTTGAGCCAGCAACAATGCCTGTTTGTTTTGCAAGATTTGCTGAAATGGCTTTTCTGTAGAATCGATAGCCATGCCATTGAACGCTGGAATGGAGGAAGAGATCACATCGAAGCGATCCTCTCCTGGCGTTTTTCGCAAAATGGCACAAAACTCCGCATCAAAGGTAGCCCGCATCATCGTCGTAACGAAATCGAGAATTTCCTTTAAATCAAGACTTCTGTTCAACTGACGTGCCATCTCATTAATCAAACGCAATTCTCGAATTAAATTGCGCGACTGCTGATAAAGCTGTGCATTTTCAAACGCAGTGCCAGCAGTATCCGCCAAGATCGAGATGTAGTCCTTTTCATGCTGATTTAATGTGATTCGCTGGTCGGACGTCACTTGCAAGACTCCGTAGATTCCCTGCTTGCCTAAGAGTGGCGCTGCGATCACTGTCACCTGTTGCTCCCCTTCTCCCACTTCTTCGGCAATGAGACGTCCTTCCAAATAGGCCTTGGTACTGGTAGACGGCTCTACTTCTTGAAAAGAAAGCTGCTTGACCGGGGTGGTTGCATTGGGTTCAACCGTCAGGAAAAGCTCTGCCGACAAGTATGGATAAAGACTGGGAATGCTCGTCACGATTTCATGCAAAACATCATTCACATCAATCGATGCTTGAATCTTTGACATCAACTGATACAACAAGTCTTTTTTACTCGCTTCACGGCGCAGGTCGTCCGACATGATCGAACGCCAAAGTGCGCAGCTTGCCTTCGCGCCTACTTCCTGCAAAAAAGCTACATCCCGTTCATCGTACATGCAATCTGTCTCTTCGGCTGGCAGATGCAAAAATAGTGCGTAGAGCGGAGTTTGGTTCAAGGAGACCGGAACGACGACAAGCCTGTGGTCATCCAAAATGGAAGGCATGATTTGCGTCGTACCGAATCTCGAAACCAGTTGGGCAATGTGGGTTTGTCCACCCTCGGCCTCCTGCGTTGTTACGCTCTCCTGCGGGATCAACGTGGCATTGTCCGTGAGCTTAACGGCCGAACAATAACCTTTTTGGATAATGTCGCTGATCTGACCCGTCAAGCTTTGCAGCAGTTCTTTGGTCGTATCATGCAGCGTCAAATCCATAACAATCTGGCTTGTTACGTGTTGAATATAAGCATCATATCCCATGCGAATCAACGGCTCTAACCCGCGCATGTAGGATGACAAATCAAAATGGATTTGGTCATTGGGCGCTATCATGCCAATGATAGCTCGAACCCTTCCATCTTCTTCACACAAAGGAAAGGCTCCACACACGTTGTTCGTTTCACTTCTCGTTTGGACTACGATTTCTTTGGAAGAAAGTGCCTCTACAATAAAATCAAAGACTTTGCCAATCGATACATCGTGTTGCAGGGTAAGCCCTTGAGAGTTCTGAGATGGACCAACCTGCATTTCCATGAAGTTGATTACGCGGCCCCCGGAATCTGTCAAGAAAAGGATGCCTGGGCGCTTTTCCGGCCAAGATTGTAAGATAAAATGGGCCGTGTAGGAAAAGACCGTCTCTAACTTCCCCAACATTTTACTTGACACGAGAAACTCCCTCTCTCAGCATTTTCTCAAGCTTTCAAATGGTCTGTATCATTAACGGATAGAACTTCCCACCTGCGATCTACATACCGAAATGTCGTAATACCGGTATTATCGATACGTGTGATCCCCGTTCCTTGTTCTCCTACCGTCACATAATGTAAGAAGCTATTAATGAGACCGCCATGCGAGACAACGACAATCGCCTCACCTGGATGGCTCTCTGCTATTTCTGTCATGACAGCTACAGCTCGACGCTGCATGTCTTCGAATGTCTCAATTCCACAGGAGGCTTCATCCTGATTCTCAAATCGCTCACGTATTTCTTCATAGGTGAGCCCCTCCCACTCCCCATAGCAGCGCTCCCGCAATGTTGTCCGCGTAGAAACAGTGGATTGAAAGTTACCAGCAATCTTGGCAGCGGTATCACGCGCGCGACTAAGATCACTCGAATAAAAAGCGCGAATTGTCTCGCCTCGGAACCTGTCTGCTACTTGCTCGGCCTGGCGTACCCCGAGCTCGTTCAATGCGATGTCACTGTGGCCTTGTATACGACGAATCTGATTCCACTCCGTCTCTCCATGACGAATGAGATACATGATGGTTTCCAAAACGATTTATCCCCTTACCGTTCTGTATTCTATGGATAGTATTTCTTATTATATAAGATGCATGTTCACAATTCTAGATTGATAAAAAAACATTTGGTACAAAATTCCTATATTTCACTCCTTTCTGCAAATACCCAGGACTATTTTTCGTGGGTTTGAACTGAAACGAACTTTCACTTCCCCTCGTCAGAGGTGATAAGAAGAATATGACATCGTTGGAGGGGTTCCTATGAAACCGTGGATCATTCGGTCTAGCTCATTTGTTCTATCTGCCAGTCTGTTGCTGCCTGTCGCACAAGCGCATGCACAATCACCTCATGTGAGTACCAGTAAAATGGCGACTACTGTTTCACAAGCTGACTCCGTGGCACAAGCCAAAGCAAAACTCTCCAAGGAAGCGGCCTTGACACTCGCTACAAAAATAGTGCCTACCGCCGGGATGACGGTTCAAAATGTATCCTTCCGTTCAGCGGATAGCTGGCGCTCATTTCCAGAATGGTCGTTTAGTTGGGTGAAGAAAGATCCAGAAAACGGCAAAGTTCTTCTATCTTATAGCGTCAGTATCCACGCCAATACAGGTGAGCTGACTTCCTATTCGCGTCATGAGCAGGAAGCATCCTCGCTTCCCTATGCAAAGCGAATTTCCTATTCGGAGGCACAGGAGCAGGCGAAGCGCTTTTTGGAGAAAAACAATGCAGGAAAAGCAGCGGAAACAAGACTGTATACGCGCGACATGCCAGAGCCAAAAACTCCGCTAGACTCGGAAGTCTACTATAATTTCCGCTTTATTCGTGACGTGGGCGGCATTCTCTTTCCCGACAACGGCGCGGAAATCACTGTAGATGCTTCCGGCAAAGTGACCAACTATTCCCTGTCCTGGAACGACGTGACTTTCGAGGATACGGATACGAAAATCTCAGAAGAAGAAGCCGAGAAACTGTTTAAAGAACAAGCGAATCCAAAACCAGTTTACCTGCTGCCGTGGGAGCAGATGGAGACACAAAATAACAAGCCATCTCTCGGGTATATAAATCCCTTCCCTTTCTACATTGATGCGGAGACTGGCAAAGCATTGACACAATCGTTGACCCGGTATCAACCAGCGAAAGACCCTGAGCCTGTAAGCAGCAAAGTCCTTCCTGCACGCCGCAGCGGACAACCGCTCTCCCAAGAGGAAGCTGTACAATGGGCATTGAAAGCGTTGAAGCTGTCCAACTACGAGCTTCGTTCTGCCAATTACAATGAAAAAGACTACCGTGGCAATCGTCCTGTCTGGGATCTCGAATTCGGCGAAAAAGGAAACAGCGAAGAAGGGTTTGCGTATGTTTCTGTGGATGCTGTATCCGGGGACATCTACCGGTTGAACAAGGACTTTCGCAACCATAAAGAAAAAACAA
Source organism: Brevibacillus antibioticus (assembly GCF_005217615.1). Taxonomy (NCBI): domain Bacteria; kingdom Bacillati; phylum Bacillota; class Bacilli; order Caryophanales; family Paenibacillaceae; genus Brevibacillus; species Brevibacillus antibioticus. The sequence continues at coordinate 530,265 of NZ_SZNK01000001.1, read as the reverse complement.
CCGCTTCTAAAAAACCAGACATGGAAAAATTCAAGGCAAAAGCGATGGAAACGATACGCGAATTGGCGCCAACCATGGCCCACCAGCTTTACTGGACAGAGCGTTTTGAAGAGGAAATCAAATACCAACCCGTTGATTCCGAGCGGACGCAGATCCGATTTGAGCGTTTTATCAATGGAATAGCAGCAGCTAGCGGCTCTGCCTTCTTCACGTTTGACACAGAAACGGGCGAGCTAATGAGTTACAGTACTGAATTGGGCAGCGAAACATACCCGATACAAGTTCCCAAGCACCTGCCTGCTGCCGAAGCGAGCGAGAAGTGGTGGACCGAGACAAAAGCGGAGGCAGTATACGCCCTCGTCCCTCTTACTCCTGAGGATGCCAAACGCGTAAAAGAGCAGCCATCTTACACACCGAAACGAACCGCCAAGATCGTTTATCGGGCGACCATTACGCCATTTGAGCAGCCGTATTATCTAGACGCTGTAACAGGCGAGTGGAGCTCCAGCTCTACTGGCAAAACGCTTGTGCTGCATCGTCCCGCTCCTGCCGATTTGAAGGGGCATCCAGCAGAGAAGGAACTCTCGCTGATGTATGAATACGACGCACTAACACTTGAAAACGGTAATATTATGCCGCAAAAACCGATCACACGTGGTGAAATGATTGAGATGCTCATGATCAGTCTCAACCAAGGCAGACACTATCCACAGTACTCTCTGGAACGAAAGGCCACCTATAGCGATGTGGCAAATGGTACGCGCTTCTTCTCAGCCGTGGAAGGTGCTGTTGATCGCGGACTTCTCGATAAAAATGCTTCCAAGCTGAACCCAAATGAGACGATTACACGTGAAGAGCTCTCTGATATGATTGTTCGTGCACTCGGTTACAAAAAACTGACGGACTTCCCTGGCATGTTCCAGTCCCAGCTCTCAGACATTGCCAATTCGAAGTACCGCGGTTCGATCATTATCGCGACTACACTCGGTATCGTACCAACCGATAAGCAGAAGTTCCAGCCGCAAAGCCTCGTCCCTCGCGCCGATGCAGCCATTACCTTTACCCGTTTCCTCGAAAAACGGGACACTTCAGACGGTTCGGTCACTTTGTTGCAAAAATAAAACCCAAAAAGCGCCATCCATCCCACTTCTTGTGGCGGATGGCGTGCTTCTTTTCCCTTGACTTTACTATATATCGCCTAGTATTATTGAATGTATGTGTACAGGGTAGCATTGATTGTAGGTAAAAACGGAAGGATGTACCCTCTTAGTTCCCTCCCTTTACAGACGGCGGCTGATCATCTGTGAGGAGCACGATGCGGAAACGCTACCGTCCGAAGTTCGTGTAGATAAAGTAGGAACTAACCTGCCGGAAGTAAACACCTGCGAATCCATATTAAAGGAGAATGAATACATGTCACGTTACACAGGACCTCGTCACAAACTTGCTCGTCGTCTGGGTATCTCCCTCGATGGTACAGGAAAAGACATCAAACGCAACTTCCCTCCAGGTCAACACGGTCACAACAACCGTCGTAAACTGAGCGAGTACGGAATCCAGTTGCAAGAAAAGCAAAAACTGCGCCACATGTTTGGCCTTAACGAAAAACAATTCCGCCGCACTTTCGACAATGCTAGCAAAATGGCTGGCGTAGTGGGCGAAAACTTCATGAAATTGCTGGAATCCCGTCTGGATAACGTGGTATACCGCATGGGCTTTGCTCCAACTCGCCCAGCTGCTCGTCAGTTGGTAAACCATGGTCACTTCCTGGTAAACGGCAAAAAAGTAAACATCCCATCCTACCGCGTACAACCGGGTGATGTAATCTCCATTCGTGAAAAGTCCCGTGGTCTGCAACTGATCAAGGACGCTCTGGAAGGTCGCACTTTCCTGCCGAACTACGTTACATTCAACGATGCTGCTGCTGAAGGTACCTTCACTCGTCTGCCAGACCGTGAAGAAATGCCAGCTGAAATCAACGAAGTTCTGATCGTTGAGTTCTACAGCCGTTAATCGTCTGAGGATAAAAAGAAAAAGAGTAGTGCCGCTTGTCGGCCTGCTCTTTTTTTTATTGCTTTCATTCACCGACAACTTTCAACGGTTTTTGACACATTTTGCTATCTCCTACGCATATTCTATCCTCTAGGTTCCTCGTATGGTATAATCAGGTGGTATGCTAGGGGGTCGTAGACTATGTCGAATAACCACACATCTTCCTCTGAACCGACGAAGAAAAAGCGACGCAGAAGCCGTAGTAGAACGTTCTGGATCATCTTCCAAATCGTTTTCGTACTTGGGCTAATGGGAGCTGCAGTCGCGGGAGGAATCGTGACAGGTTATGTTGCCGCACTCGTGAAGGACGAGCCTGTGCGCAGCAAGGAGGAACTGGAGAATAAAATCTTCACCAACTATCTGACTGGATTCGCCTACTACAACGACGGCTCTCTGATCGGTCAATTGCGGGCCGAAGAAGGCGATCGACGTTTGGTGAAGAAAGCAGACGTTTCTCCCTATTTAATTAATGCCATCATCGCAACTGAAGACAAAACCTACTACCACCACTCCGGAGTTTCGCTTCAATCTACCATGCGCGGAGCGATTCAGGAAATTACCAACCAACCTGTCGTAACAGGTGGTAGTACGATTACACAGCAGCTTGTAAAAAATACAATCCTCTCTGCTGAAGTTAGCCACACCCGTAAGGCCCGTGAAATCTTTACCGCGATTCGGATTGAGCGCATGTTTTCCAAAGATCAGATTCTAGAAGCCTACATGAACGAAATTTACTTCGGAAAAAACGCCAACGGATCAAACGTATACGGCGTACAGGCTGCTGCAAAAGGGATTTTTGGCAAAGATGTAAAAGAGCTCGGGCTCGCTGAGGGCTCCTATCTTGCGGGAATGATTCAAAACCCAGGTGCCTACTCTCCATTCCGTGCAGAAAGCTATCAGCGCGGGAAGGAACGCCAAAAAATGGTGCTGGATCGCATGCTGGAAAATGGCTACATCACACGAACCCAATACGATGGAGCTCTCACAGGTGATTTGAAGGCACAGCTAGCAAAACCGACGCAGCAGGCCTATCGAGAAGTACCTTTCTTGATGATGGAAATTGAAGATCGTGCCGCACGTCAACTTGTGGATGCAGACCTCTTGGAAAAAGGGCGAGATAAGTCAACCATCGGCCGCAACGAATACCGACAGCTGGTTGAAGAGAAACGTCGTGACATACTGCGAAAAGGGTACAAGATACATACCACAATCGACAAGAACGTATATGACATCATGCAAGCTATTGCAGCCGATCCGAAAAACTTCGGTAAGAATCGCACCTATACGATTCGTCGCTCGAACGGCAAAACAGAGAAAATCGAAAATGCTCTGGAAGAAGTCGGCGCAATGCTGATTCACAACAAAACAGGAGCCATCCTCGGCATGATCGGGGGACGTGACTTCAAGGTGGAACAGACGAACCACGCCACCGTACCACGCCAGCCTGGTTCGGCCATGAAGCCACTTGCAGCTTATGCTCCTGCTTTTGAACTGGGATTGCTCCAGCCAGCATCCCCAATCGATGACGCCCCGGTGCTACTCGCTGACGGCCAGAACGGTTCCCATTTACCTAAGAACTGGAACAACAAATGGCAAGGGATTATGAGTGCCCGCGAAGCACTGCGGATGTCCTGGAACATCCCGGCGATCAAGACGTATTTAAAAGTTGACATTCGAACGGCTCTCGAATATGTGAAGAAAATGGGAATCACAACATTGGTCGATGCTGACAACTATGCAGCCACTGGTGTAATTGGCGGTCTTACCTACGGAACAACTGCCGAGGAAATTACAAACGCCTATGCGACATTCGCGAATCACGGTTCTTTCGTGGATGCCTATCTGATTGACCGAATTGAAGATAACACCGGAAAAGTAATTTACCACCATGAAAACAAACCTGTGCAAGTATACAGCGAGCAAACAGCATACTTGATCACTGATATGATGCGTACCGTTGTCAATAACGGTACAGGTACACACATCCGCAAATACGTGCCGCGCAAAGTCGATGTGGCTGGTAAAACCGGAACAACGAACAACAGCAACGACCTTTGGTTCGTCGGTTACACGCCAGAGCTGTCCATGGGGGTATGGGTTGGCTTTGACGAGCCATATCCAATGCCAGACGCAGACAAATATGTTCCGATGGTCATATGGGGTAAGGTCATGAAGGATGTCATTGCAAAGCATCCGAACCTTTCACCTTCTGACTCCACCTTTAAAAAGCCAGCGGGAATTGTCAGCGCGACTGTTGACTCGAAATCAGGTCTTTTGCCAAGTGAGCTCTCGAAAGAAGCTGGCCATTTGATCACTGATTTGTTCAACAGCAAGTTCGTTCCGACGAAGGTGGACGATACCCACCAAAAAGCACGCGTCATTACGTATAATGGCGAACGGTATTTGGCGAAGGAAGGAACACCTGAAGATTTTGTTACCGAAGGCGTCTTCTACCGCTCACCTGATCCGCTACCTACCAAGGAGCAAATTCAAGCGAAAAACAGTCGGGTCGCCAGCCAACCACCAGATTGGGAGCAGCGCCTACCTGACAAGGAAGACCCTCGTACTGAGGAGGGTGGAGTGCCATCTTCGCCAAGCGGTGTAACAGCCACAGGCTCAGGCAAGCAAGTTACGCTTACCTGGCAATCAGCCAAAGAAGCTGACTTGGTCGGTTATCGTATCTACCGCGCTGATGTGCAGAACGGCTTTGTCAAAGTAGCGACTGTGAAAGATCCATCCGAATTGACTTTTGCCGATACGACTGCAACCCACGGAGATTTAGGCTATTATGTCACTTCTGTGGATATCGCTGGCCATGAATCGCAGCCGTCCGCAATCTCTTCTGTCGGTTCTACACAGACATGGCAGTTGCCTGATCCAAATCAAGGTACGGGAACAGGCATCCCGAATCCGATGGACAATAACGGGAATGGTCAGACAGATCCAGATGGAATTGGGACTAACCCTCCAGATGGATCAGGAGGCACGAATACAAGCACAGATTCCGCTTTACCACCTGCTGCTCCGAAATCCTTGTCTATCAAAAATACGCCTAACGGTTGGCAGCTAAAGTGGAAAGGAAGCAGCTCGTCTGAGCAGATGTACAACGTATATTTTAGCCCAGACTTAGCAAGCGGCTATTTGCTACTCGGTACTGTCTCTAGCACAAGCTTTACACACGCAGCAGAAGTACCGAATGGCAGTAACTATTACATTACCGCAGTCAACAGTTACGGAGAATCGCCACATTCTAACATCGTAACTGCCAACACCACAGAATAAACTGGAATGACAACTGACAGAGATGGTTAGACGCCATCTCTGTTTTTCTACAATCGTAAGGGGGGGAACTGATGGAGCACGTCAAACGCTATCATTCATTGAGCCTAATGGTGAACAACAAGGAGCTGCTCGTCGAAGGACCGATTACAGGAAGTTATCTAGCCTCATTACGCTTTGATGAGGGACTGAAAGCTTTTCGTATCCCTGAACAGCAGCATGAAGCTCTCATTGAAATCGCTGATTTGCCTGAAGGGCGCATTATCATTGCACGCGAAGGAGACCTCGTCCTCGGCTACGTGACCTTTCTGCACCCCGATCCATTGGAGCGATGGTCACAAGCGCAACTGCCCGATTTGTTGGAGCTGGGCGCGATTGAAATCAGTCATAAAGTGAGAGCGGGTGGCGTAGGCAAAAAGCTGCTGGAAGTCGCCTTCCTGGACGACGCCATGGAAGACTACGTCATTCTTACAACGGAGTATTACTGGCATTGGGATCTGAAAGGGACAGGACTCGATGTGTGGCAATACAGAAAGGTCATGGAAAAGGTCATGGGCAGCGCAGGCCTAAGCTGGATGGCGACAGACGACCCGGAAATATGCTCACATCCCGCCAACTGTCTCATGGCCAAAATCGGCAAGCGTGTACCCCCAGAAACAGTCGTTGCTTTTGATGCTATGCGGTTTCAAAATCGTTTTCTTTACTAGTTTGGACGCCTTTTGATTCCAGGAGGTCACTCTTATGCGTATTGAAGAGATTATGCGGAAAAAAATAGTCACGATCCAGCCATCCACTACAATCGGAGAAGCGCTTCTTCTCCTCCGTGCAAACAGAATCAGGCATTTACCTGTCATTGAAAACGACTCACTCGTCGGCATTGTCTCGGACCGTGACCTGCGAGACGCTCTCCCCTCTCGGCTGCTCACACATGACGATGACGACACCGTCCTGCACAAGCCTGTAGCCGATATCATGAATCAACAAGTCATCACTGCCCACCCACTGGATTTCATCGAAGACGCAGCCCTCCAACTATACGAGCACAAAATCGGCTCTCTACCCATCGTCGAAGGGAATCGGCTCGTGGGATTGATCACGGAATCGGATCTTTTCTCTAGCCTGATTGAATTATTCGGCGTTAACAAACCTAGCTCCCATATCGAAGTCGAAGTAGATGACCGCGTCGGCATGCTGGCAGAAGTCAGTCAAGTCTTTCGCGATGCACAAGTAAATGTCACGAGCATCGTAGTCTTTCCTGGGAAAAAGCCCGCGAAAAAGAACCTTGTTTTTCGGGTACAGACCATTGATCCGCGTATCGTGACGCAATTGCTCCTTGAAAAAGGCTTTTCCGTAATCGGACCTACGGAAGGAGGGATACCCCAGTGAGCCGAAATGCTCGTCTGATCTACTCTCCAGACTACACGCAATATTATTTTCATGATGATCATCCGTTCAACCAGCGTCGTCTGCTCCTCACACACGATCTGATGAGCAGTTACGGATTACTCAAAGACTCAGACATCCTGACTCCCCGTCCGGCGACAGATGAAGAGCTCGCCCTGGTGCATGACCCACGTTATATCCAATTTGTTCGCGATCAGGGCCATAGTGAACACGAGCTTCCTCAGGCAGCCAGTTATGGCTTGGGAACAGAGGATGTTCCCTGTTTTTCGAACATGCATGAAGCGTCCTCGCTGATCGTCGGAGGTACGTTAAACGCAGTAGACGCGGTTATGAGTGGACAGGCAGAACACGCCTTCAATCCCGCTGGTGGACTGCATCATGCCTTTCGTGGACGCGCCTCTGGATTTTGTATCTACAACGATTGCTCCGTCGCGATCGCTTATTTGCGAAAAAACTGGAATGCGCGTGTGCTGTACATCGACACAGACGCCCATCATGGAGATGGGGTCCAGTGGGCGTTTTATGATGACCCTCATGTACTGACTGTATCCATTCACGAAACGGGAAAGTATCTCTTCCCGGGAACAGGCAATTTGTCTGAACGGGGAGATGGAAGTGGTTACGGTTATTCTGTCAACGTTCCGCTCGATGCCTTCACGGAAGACGATTCTTTCCTGGAAGTGTATGAAGAGCTGGTGTCAAAGCTAGCAGCTGGCTTCAAGCCCGATGTCATCCTGACCCAAAATGGTTGTGACGCTCATGCGTACGATCCCCTCACCCATTTGTCCTGCTCGATGAAGATTTATCAAGCGATTCCTCGTCTTGCTCACCGTCTCGCTCATGAATATTGTGACGGTCGTTGGATTGCGGTAGGCGGCGGGGGCTACGATATTTGGCGGGTGGTACCACGGGCGTGGACGCTGGTATGGAGTGAGATGAGCGATCAGCCTCTTTCAGACGGTGAACTTCCCGAAGCCTGGCTCAAGCGCTGGCAGCCTGAGACAGATTTGCCCTTGCCACCTCGGCTTTTTGACGAACCATTCCCAACAATCCCACGACGAACAGAGATTACGGAAAAAAATCGGCTTACGTTAGAACGTGCGATGCTGTACGCACCTATTGGATCAGAGAAATAAAAAAAGCGTGCTGCCCTCGTACCCTTGGATACTGGTCAGCACGCTTTTTCTATGCCAAACTCTATTTCACTAGCTCTTCCAGCTCAGAAGGTGCAAAGCCTTTTACCGCTTTATCGCCTACGACTGTTACAGGCACACCCATGAAGCCAAAGCGCTCCACTTCCTCTTGATAGGCACGACTCGTCATGACATCGCGTACTTCAAAGGAAACCCCTTTTGCTGTCAGCCAATTTTTAACCATGTCGCAATCCACACAGTTTTTCGTCGAGTAGACGATTACTCCCGCAGCTGTCGATGCTTGAGAAGCTATCAGCATGTTACGGACAATTGCGTAAGAGCGTTGGGAAGCCAGCTTGGTAAATTCCACGAAGTTTACATGCGCGGAGCCGTCTGCTTTATCAGACATCGAGCGAACCACGACAAACGGCACGCCATTCATCGCACATACTTGTCCGACAGATGCCCCTTCCATTTCGGTGCAGTGTGCTCCAAATTGCTCATATAGCCATTGAACCTTTTCCCGACTGGCAACGAACTGGTCGCCGGACAAGATACGCCCGCTCACTACTTGAACTCCCGCTTCTAGCTCCTTGCCCGCATCGATCGCTTGCTGCATCAGCCCAGCATCCGCTTGCCAAGTCCATTGCTCTGTAAACGGAATTTGTCCTGGCTCAAAGCCAAGCGGTGTCACATCGATATCATGTTGGATGCAATCCGTCGAAACCACAATATCACCAATATTTAATTCAGGTTGAACGGCTCCTGCCACACCTGTGAAAATGACACGTTCTACTTGGAATGAATCGATTAGGATTTGCGTCGTCACGGCAGCATTCACCTTGCCGACACCTGATTTGCACAGAACGACATCCTTGCCTTCCATTTTCCCTATGTAATAGGTAATGCCTGCTTTGGTCACAGTAGACGTATCTTGCATCGCTTCCAAGTAAAGCGCGATTTCTTCATCCATCGCGCCGATAATTCCGTAACGCATTTCCCATCCCCCTCTTGCTGTCAATGGCCTACGTCCCTTTTCGCTCAAGCTTGCTCAGGTTTTGTGCTCTCCCGATACTCAATTCGATGTGGCAGCAGCACGACATGCTCTTCGACATTCTCGTTATTCATGTACTTGGTCAACAGGCGCATCGCCACCGCACCAATATCATACATGGGCTGTACGACAGAAGTCAGTCGTGGACGTACCATTTCAACCAGACGAATATTATCGTGACCAATAACTTCGATGTCACCTGGCACGTTCAAACCAGAATCTTGAATGGCATGGATCGCGCCAATGGCCATCTCATCATTCGCTGCGAAAATCGCCGTAGGCGGATTTTTAAGAGCAAGAAAAGCTTTTGTAGTGGACAAGCCAGATTCATAAAAGTAGTTGCCTGTCGCAATCAGCTCTTCATCCAGCTCTATACCCGCATCTTTCAATGCCTTTTTATAGCCTTCGTAGCGCATCAACCCTGCCAATGGATCATTTGCAGGACCTGCGATCATCGCAATGCGCTTGTGCCCGCGTGCAACCAGTGCTTCCGTCGCATCGTATGCGGCTTGGAAGTGGTCAATGCTAACCGACGGTAGGACGTTGTCCGCATCGCGAGTCGCGGCGAGTACAGTCGGTACAGAGGTGCTTGTTAAAGCCTGCAAATGATCTTCTTTGATTTCTGCGCCTAGAAACAGAAGCCCGTCCACCTGCTTTTCGAGCAAGGTATTAATGAGCTGCAATTCCTTTTCCATCCGTTGGTCAGAGTTACACAGGATGATGTTGTATTTGTACATGGTAGCGATATCTTCAATCCCTCGCGCCAATTCAGAGAAAAACAAGCTGGAGATATCCGGGATGATGACACCAACTGTTGTCGTTTTTTTGCTAGCGAGTCCACGAGCAACCGCATTCGGTCGATATCCCAAGCGCTCAATCGCAGCCAATACCTTTTTTCGGGTCAAAGGCTTTACGTTGGGATTCCCGTTGACTACGCGGGAAACTGTCGCCATCGACACCCCCGCTTCTCTTGCTACATCGTATATAGTAACCGGCATCATGCACCCTCATTTCCCTATTTTCTGGTTTTCATAAGCGTTTTCATAAATATATGCACCTATGATACGACAAGCCGTATGCCGATGCAATCGTTTTTGACGGCTTGCGCACCCGTTACTTCATAAGTTTGTTCATCGTTTTCAAAAGCTCATCAATCACTTCATGATCGCCTTGCTGAATGCGATCCATCACACAGCTTTTCATGTGTCCTTCGAGGAGCATTTTCCCAACCGCATTCAGTGCAGACTGCACAGCCGCAATTTGATTAAGAATGTCGTCGCAGTAGACATCCTTTTCTACCATTCCGCGAATTCCGCGAACTTGTCCCTCTACTCGATTGAGACGGGAGATGAGATTAGACTTGATTTTATCCGGCCTTTCAGTGGACCGATCAGTCGAGCAACATTGATGGTTGTCTTCCATATGGCCTATCCTCCTTCACCAATATCAGCACGTAATTCTAGCTTACTTGGTCGCCAATGGTTCGTCAAATGAGAAAGGTCCTCCCGCGCGCAGGAAGGACCCTTTAACTATACCCGAAAGGTATTCTTATACTCTTGTTGGCACTATATCGCCTTTGTACAGGCCGGAAGCGAGCAGTTCATCAACAAACTCGTTGAACTGTGGAATGTTCAACTGTTGCTTCGCATCAGACAGTGCCACATCTGGATCTGGGTGAACCTCTACCATGATACCATCAGAACCGACTGCGAAACCTGCTTTCGCGCAAGGCAAGAGCAGATCACGACGACCTGTAGAGTGCGTCACGTCTACAAACACTGGCAAGTGCGTCTCCTGCTTGAGGAGTGGTACAGCAGAAATATCGAGCGTATTGCGTGTCGCTTTTTCGTAGGTGCGGATTCCACGCTCGCACAGCATGACTTGTGTGTTACCTTCGGACAGGATGTACTCTGCCGCGTAGATGAACTCTTCAATCGTAGCAGCGAGGCCACGCTTCAAGAGGATCGGCTTGTTCACACGACCTGCCGCCTTCAGCAGCTCGAAGTTTTGCATATTGCGAGCCCCGATTTGGATAACATCGATGTATTTCGTCGCCATCTCAAGATCCGCTGGCGTCACGATTTCACTGATTGTTACGAGGTTGAATTCATCCCCGATACGCTTGAGAATTTGCAAGCCTTCTTCACCCAGACCTTGGAAGTCGTATGGCGAGGTACGAGGCTTGTACGCACCGCCACGCAGTGTGCGCAGTCCGCGTTTTGCGTGGTTTTCTGCTACTGCTCTTACTTGCTCGTAGCTTTCCACGGAGCAAGGACCTGCGATCAGAATCGGATTTTTCCCTCCGAACTCTACGCCTTTTACCGTGATAACCGTATCCTCTGCCTTTTTCTTACGGCTAACGAGGAGTACTTTTTTCTTATCGTCGTCTTGCAGATCTAAGGAAACTTGGAATATTTGTTTGAACAAATGACGAATCGCATTGTCATTGAAAGGACCTTTATTGTTTTCAACGAGCAGATTGAGCATTTGGCGCTCACGCTCTGGGTCAAAACGGTTGCTGCCCTGTTTTTCTTTTTCTTTGCCGAGCTCTTGAACCAAGGTAGCTCGTTTGTTGATCAATTCAAGAATTTGCAGGTTGATCTCGTCTATCTGCTTGCGCATGGTTTCGATTTGATCGTGTGCCATCTCTCTCCACTCTCCTCTTTTTTTATAGGGATTTATCGATAAATTAGGGTAATTATAATCGATTCAAACACCCTTGTCAGCAGTTTAGCGCCAAAAAGCGCGAAAGTAAATTTTTTCTGTTTTTTTATCTTTTCCAATTATTCGTCAAAACGAAGAAGATTCCTTGATTCGACAGGATTCTTTCCCTTTCAAATCGAATAGTTTTGGATATATGTTCTAGCTAAAAGTGATTGTTCCTTTCCGATACAGTCCAAAATCACCGATAAGTATTGTAAAGACTTTATGAACAACCTCTTACAAGGAGTGACCTACTTTTGTCTGACATCACAGCCCCTGAGCTCATTTTTTCATTAGATATTGGAACGCGCAGCGTCGTCGGCCTGATCGTGGAAACGACCGGCGAGCAGTACCGCGTATTGGACTGCGCCATTCGAGAGCACGATGAACGCTCTATGCTCGATGGGCAAATTCACGATATTGTCGCCGTAGCTAAGGTGATTCAACAAATAAAAGAAGAGCTGGAGGGGAAATACGGCAAGCTGCATCAGGTAGCGGTCGCTGCTGCCGGTCGGTCATTGCGAACCCGCCGCGTACGTGTGGACATGCCGTTAGCCAGACATGCCTTCATCTCGCGCGAAGATGTTGTCGCTTTGGAGTTTTCTGCTGTACAGGAGGCCCAAGCCGCATTAGCTCAAGAGCTAAAGGATCAAGACGTCACCCGCTATTATTGCGTCGGTTACAGCGTCGTCCACTACCATCTGGATGGAGAGTTGATCGGCAGTCTGATTGACCAACGGGGTGACATAGCAAGCGTAGATGTGATCGCAACTTTCCTTCCACGCGTGGTTGTCGACTCGCTAATTGCTGCTCTGAAACGATGCGATCTGGAAATGCAGGCGTTGACACTGGAGCCGATTGCGGCCATTAATGTCCTGATTCCTGTGACGATGCGCCGACTGAATATCGCATTAGTGGACATTGGGGCAGGTACTTCTGACGTCGCGCTGACTGAGGAAGGGGCGATTACTGCCTACGGCATGGTGCCTGTTGCCGGCGATGAAATCACGGATTCGCTCATGAATGCCTTTCTCATGGATTTTCCGATGGCAGAAGAAGTGAAGCGCCTCTTATCCACCGAGGAGTCCGTCACTTTCTCAGACATTCTTGGCATAGAGCATACGATGAGCGCTGCCGAGGTAACCAGTGCGATTGAAGCAGACATCCAGCAACTCGCTGATAAAATTGCCTTCAAAATATTGGAGCTCAACGGAAAAGCTCCACAAGCGGTCATGCTGATCGGCGGTGGCAGCCTCACCCCTGGGCTTACTGGAAAAGTCGCTCAGGTTTTGAATATTCCTGCCGCCCGTGTTGCCGTTAGAGGCGGAGATGCGATTAAACAATACGTCGGAGACAATCCGGCGCTCAGTGGACCTGAGTTTGTAACGCCAGTCGGCATTGCTGTTGCTGCTCGCCGTCATCCATTGCGCTATGTAACGGTTACAGTCAATGACACTCCTGTGCGCATATTCGACTTGCGAAAAATGACGTTGGGTGATGCGCTCATTGCATCCGGACTGGATATCCGCCGTCTGTATGGTCGCCCCGGATTGGCGATGACCGTTACCGTAAACGGACGGATGAAAATGATTCCAGGTGGTCATGGTACAGCGCCGGTGATTCAGCGCAACGGGGAGGGCGTCAGTCTCGACGCGCCAATCAATGACGGGGACCAAATCACCGTTGTGGCTGGTACAAACGGCGATGATGCACGTGTGTTTGCCAAAGATTTATTCGATGAGCTGGACACGCTTGAGGTGATCTGCAATGATCGTCCCTACTCGCTCGGTCCAGTCGTACATGTTAACGGAGCAGTTAGTACTCTCGATACCTTGATCTCTGATCGTGCCGAGGTGGACATCCGCCTTCCCCGCACTGTCTATGAAGTACTGGAGCTCGCAGAACTGAAAACGTCCGCGGAATCAGGCTTGCATTTTTGTGTGAATGGACAAGATTATTCGATTCCATCCCATGTCGAGGTGATCGAGCTGAACGGAAGACCAGCAACCGTGACAGATATCGTCCGGCAAGGTGATGTTCTCGTCTATCAGCTGGATGAAGTCCCCGCCCCTTCCATACAAGAGGTCATCCCCTTGGAAGAATGGGTACAGGAGACAATGATCGTACACTTCAATGGTGAACGGGTCGTATTGCCTGTCGCACAGGTAACCATTACCGTAGACGGAAGAGCAGCGAATGCCTCTGATCCCGTGAGTGAAGGTGCCGACATCACGGTAAAATCCTCACCTGCGTCTACACCTGTGTTTAGTGACGTCTTCCGTTTTGTCGATGTTTCCTTAGAAAAGCCCGACCGTGAGAGTATCTCCGGATTCGTCATGCTCGTCAATGGCGAACTAGCCAACTTCCAGACAGAATTGAAAAGTGGAGACAAGTTAGAGCTATTCTGGGAATAGTCTCTCCACCGCTCTTTTTCTCCATACAAAAAGCCGGATTCACCTCGCTTATCGGGTGTCCCGGCTTTTTGATTACGCGTTGAGCGCCTGGCCAATCGCGTCCTTTGTGATTTTCCAGTGAGACGTGTGCCATTTTACTTCCCCGTTCTCCAGCAAAAAGATTTGCGGGGATTCGTGTTTGATGGAAAAAAGATCCGCTACGGCGTTGGAGACAGGGCGATCCTCTCGTACCAGAATGACCGCAGATTCCACTTGATTGTCCAGCAAATACGCCTGAAACTCATCATAAGCGGACGTACTGATTGGGCAAATCGTGCTATGCTTAAACAAGAGCTTTTTCCCACTTTTTGCTACGAACTCATCCAGTTCTTCTATGGAGTGAAGCTGTTTTTGTGACATGTTCATCTCTCCTTATGTTATGTGCCTATCAGTATACATAAGTCCAAGCAGCAAAGTCTATATTTGCGGTGCATGGAGAAATGAAAAAAGAGATACCTATCTTCTAGGCATCTCTTAATCCTTACACCATAATTTTCGTTAGACGTTCGCGTAGCTCCAGCATCCATTTTTCATCGCCAAGGGACTGCGCCAACAAAAACAGATCCAATAGCTCGTTGACTTTTTCACCAAGTAATTCTCTTACGGTCGAATTCACCTTCTCATTAGCAATCAATACCAATAAGTTGGATAACTCTGACATTTCTTCGAATTCGATTGCCTGGCGCTGCGGATGTTGGCCCAGTTCCTCCATGAGTGACTTCAAATCATCCTTAATCACATCTACCACTTGGGAATGGTCACAATCTTCGTCCACGCAGACTTGTACAGGTACATTCATGATTTTCACTCGTTTCCTGTACACGACGTTGCGCAGCACGATCTCCATTTCGTTCCCACAGCGGGTGCATCTCTTTTGCACGGTGTTCACCCCTACCTATCTATATGTATGTCTCTCATACTATTCGAGAGTCCTCCTTTCAATCCTGCTAGAGAGCAGGTGGTACTTGGTGGATATAGAGCCAGATATAAACTAGAGTCAACATAGTGGAGGAAAAGAAAAAGCACAGTTCTCTTCGACTCTGACCCGCCCGCAGGGGGGATTGACTGTCCGTCTCCACTTCAAAAAGGGGACCGTCGATCCAAAGCCACCCTACGGGCGGTTGTTTCTCAGGGATGAAGTGTTCGACAACCGGGTCCCCTTTTTGAAGTTTCGACTGGGTAGGCGTTGTCAAGGTCTGCGAGCTCTGTGCTTTTTCTTCTCACCAGCTTTGTTGGCACATCGGTACCTTACTAAAAAATGAAAGAAAAAAGACGGTGCCAACAATCGGCATCGTCTTTCTTTTAACGATCAAAACTTCAATCTCACGCGTAGATAGCGTTTACTTTTTCACAATGCGGACAAACAGCGACTTTCCCCGCTTTTCCGTCTTCATCTTCGACACGGTAGCCAGTAATTTGCTCGGAGAAACAAAAGAGACATTCTGTATTAAAGTCCATATCGTACTGCGCTTTCCACACAATGGATTTAAAGTCTTCTCCAACATTAATCGTAATTTGGACCAGATCATGCTGTAGGCTTGATATTGATCTTTGCATCACATAAACATCCTTTCATACTTGCAAAGTCTTTTGGTATCCTCTAGCTTTTCCTGCTTTTCAGAATAATAAACATCGAGAAATGCAAGAGGTTGAAAAATAAGAGATTACCAAAACAATTTTCGCAAAAATGGGCGGATGCCCGGTTCGGTCCTATGCGCTCACCCATATGTTGTAGATGTAAGCACAAGAGGCTTAACACACATATGAGGAGGATGTTTATTCGATGAGCGGCATCTTTAATGGAGAATTCGACGGCTTCACTCTGGTTTTGATTCTTTTCATCCTGCTGGTTATTATCGGGTGCAGCTGCGACTAATCGTTCTTCCCCGAAGATATAGCCATATTCAGTAGGTCGTTGCATATACATGAAGTACCGAATCCTTCAAGCGCGTTTCCTCCGCAAGCTACCCTCGTCAGTGGGTAGCTTTTTTCTGTTTGAGTTGTGTACAATGGAAAAGAATGATATGGAAAGTGAGGGATCCCCTTCCTATGAAAGATTCACGAATTGAACAACTGGCTGATGTCCTCGTTAATTATTCCGTGACTGTCAAGCCTGGTGAAAACGTTTTAATTTACTCCATTGGCAACGTTACGGATCTGACAAAAGCCGTAATTGCCAAGGTATACGAAGCTGGAGGAAATCCGTTTGTCCAACTGATCGACCAATCCGTTCAGCGCGAGCTCTTGATGGGTGCCAACGAAACACAATTGGGTATCATGCGTGAAGCAGATGTGGCTTTCATGAAACAAATGGATTGCTACATTGGCATCCGCGGCGGCGACAACATTAGTGAGCTCTCCGATGTGCCTGGAGACAAAATGCAGCTGCATTCCAAGCTGCTAGCGCGTCCTGTACTGGATATTCGCGTACCGCATACCAAATGGGTCGTGCTTCGCTATCCAAATGCATCCATGGCTCAGTTGGCTAATATGAGCACCGCTGCTTTCGAAGATTTCTATTTCAAAGTGTGTACCCTTGATTACGGTAAAATGGATAAAGCCATGGACAGCCTGGTCGAGCTGATGGAGAAAACCGACAAGGTACGTATCGTAGGGCCTGGCACTGATCTGACCTTCTCCATTAAAGATATTCCGGCAATCAAATGTGCAGGTGAAGCCAACATCCCTGACGGAGAAGTATTCACTGCCCCTGTCCGTGATTCCGTCAACGGTACGATCGCGTACAACACGCCATCTCCTTACCAAGGCTTTACATACGACAATATCAAGCTCACCTTCAAGGATGGCAAAATCATCGAAGCAACTGCCAACGATACAGAGAAGATCAATGAAATCTTTGATACCGATGAAGGTGCCAGATTCGTTGGGGAATTCGCCATCGGCGTGAATCCGTATATCCAAAATCCGATGAAAGACATCCTCTTCGACGAAAAAATCGATGGAAGCTTCCACTTCACACCAGGACAGGCATATGATGAAGCGTTTAACGGAAACAAATCCTCCATTCACTGGGACTTGGTTATGATTCAGCGTCCTGAGTGGGGCGGTGGAGAAATTTGGTTTGACGATCGCCTAATTCGCAAAGACGGACGTTTCGTTGTACCAGAGCTCGAATGCCTCAATCCAGAAAACCTTAAATAAATGAAAATAAGCGAAGGGCTCATTGTTCACAAGACATGAGCCCTTCGCTTTATGTGACTAAACGGAATAAGCTGGTTGTTTCAACAAGGAAGTCATTTTTTGTTCCATAAAGGAAATCGTTGACTCCAGTTGATGTATGGTATATTCCCAGCAAAAACGTTGATATTCGTCAAAATTCATTTCCAGCTTTTTATAAGAGGCCTTACTTTGTTGGAGCAATTGACGTTGTGTATCCAAGCAGCCCTCTAGCAAATCCTTTTGTTCGTCGATCGTGCGGCTCTTGCCGAAGAAAATCTTAACCAGCATGTCTGAACGCAATACTGGCGGCAAGATCGGCGTCTGGATTTCTTGACGGAAAGATTGTTTCCCGGCTTCTGTAATGCGGTACAAAATCTTGTTCGGCTTGCCAGACTGAATGATTTCTTGCTTCGTCACGAAGCCTTCTTCCTCCAGTTTGCGCAATGCTGGATAAATAGCACCAAAGCTAGCGTCATAAAAGGATCCAATACTATTTGTAAACGCTTGCTTAATATCATAGCCACTCATTTCCCCATAGCTCAAGAAACCCAGTATGATCGTTTTAACATCCATCTCTTCGCATCCTCCGTTACCGTTCTTTTTCTCTCTCTAGCGGCTAGGACTTAGCCTTTATGTTCAAAATATTCTTTAACTACATGTTATTATAAATGGATTTAAATAATTATACCAATGCTATTTCTTTATTATATCAATCAAAATTAATGATATATCCTTCACGTGACTAGAAATTGGGCGTCCCTTCCCTCCCCACTCCCCATAAGATGATACATACCTATCTGCTGTAGGGGGAGAGATCGGTGAAAAGTAAAAAATGGTCCCAGTATACGCGGGTAAAGTACCCTGTGAGCAGCAGCAGTCTGCACCCATTCAATTTCTTCGTTCCCATTGTCGAGCGAGTTCAAGAGGGAGTAGTCTCCATCGTAACCGAGGATGCTCCCCATTCCAAAGACGTGGATTCGTTAATTCGCAGCCTCATTGATCATGAAGATAATTCTCCACCCATGGAACGAAGCTTTGGCTCCGGATTTCTTTTTCATCCGAAAGGGTATATCTTGACGAGCGAGCATGTCATCGGCAAATCCAAAAACATTTTCGTGAAGCTATATAACGGTAGAGTGTTTGAAGCCAAACGCATTATAGCCGATCGAGTCCGGGATTACGCCGTCATCAAAATTGATGCAGACTGCAAGCTATATCCGTTGCCACTAGGCAACTCCTCTCATACAAAAGTAGGAGAATGGGTCATCAGCGTCGGTTCCCCACTGGGTTTGGAAAATTCTGTGACAGCGGGAATCATTAGTGCTAAAAACCGTCGATTACAGGTTGCGAAGCGTATGTACGAAGAAATTTTTCAGACGGATGCTGCCATTAACCCAGGAAATAGCGGAGGTCCACTCATTAATTTGAATGGGGAAGTCGTTGGTCTCAATGCCTTCATCATTCAATCCAGCCAATGCTTGGGCTTCGCCATCGGGATTGATGCCCTCAAAACCCAACTGGAGCAATACGTATTCAAGTGAGAAGCACGCGCTTCAACAAAAAACCCCGTCTAAGAGGACGGGGATTGCTTCTCTAATGCAATAAGATATACATTTGGACCTTCTACGTTGATTTGTTCTTCTGCCTGTTTTAATTGTTGCAGCTGAGCGGCCGTAAGCTGTGCGATAGGCAGTTCACCCAAACGATTCTGTTCCATCGTCATTCCTCCGTTGGTGTCAGACTCACGATCGTAGTCTGCCCCATCTGGAGAGTATGTATTTACGCAGTGAGATCAAAAGCTTTGGCAATCGCAGAACACGAACGCTTGCAGAACACGATGGGCAGCTCGCGATCTTTGGCTTGGTTTTTCACCGTTTTGGCCAAGTTGTGATTGACGAAATCAGTCAACACCAAAATCATGTGGATACCAGCTGGAATTTTCACCCCAGTTTGCGAGCTTTTCCGTCCAGTTACGTGGTGAATATCCTTGAAGCCTTGACCTTGCAAAAGTTCGATAATATTGCCCAGGCGATCTCCGCCTATTACTAAAATGGATGACATAACTTGTTACCTCCTTAAATTTAAGTGAATGTAGGATTTATGTTATCTTCTCAGAATGCTAATTGATAATGAATATCACTCTTATTGATAAATATTATCATTCCCAACAGCCTTTGACAATACTCTCCATGATAACTTTTTTGTCAAAAAACAAAACTAGAAACGAAGCCTGTAGGCAAAGCCACGGCGCTCTAGCGTTCCCACCCCCTTTTCCAAATTACACCGCACCATATTCTTCGTAATCATAGGAAAATGTACATAAGTGTTGCCCGGGTGTTTTTTCCAACGGTATAATGAAAAAATAGATTGTAATGAGGAGGTGGCGTAGAGTGCAAGAAATTACACAGCTGCACGCCATTTTTGATCGCACCAGAGGTTACATCAACAGCTTCATGGGCGTTATCCAGCCGATTATCGACGCGGCAACGGACGAGCATACTCGCCTTTACTACCATCATATTTTGGAAGAAGAAGAACAGCGCATGGGTCGCTTGCAGGAATTGGTTCCCCACCTGGAGAAGCTGTCCTCAGGAAAAAGCCTGGATCAGCTAAGTGATCGCGACCTCTCGCAAATGCTGTCCGATGTGAATCTGGAACGTTTTGGACTGCACAATTTCCGCGAGCATCTGGAGCTCTCCCTGTATGAATTCAAGGATGACGAAACACGTCAGCTCCTAGATGGCATGCGTGAAAAGACGCATACAGACTATTTGACAGTCAAAGAAATCATGGCGAACATGAGCCAACGATTCTCTGATGCGGCTCATCCTGATCTCACTGATCACGATGAGGGGCACGACATTCACCAGGTCGATCATTTGAAAGCTTCGGCTTCCGCTCCTCACGGTGTTGCTTCCGTGATCAAGCATTCCGCCCCTGCCGTTTCCGGTAAAAAAGGACTGACAGTTGGCAGCTTGAAAGGAATGTAGCGAATCGGAAATCCTGAAATAACATGGAGGTTACACTATGGACAAGCTTCGTAAATACCCAGACTCTCCCTTGACGACTGACGAATGGAACCAACTGGACGCAACTGTCGTTGACATGGCTCGCCGCCAGCTGGTAGGACGTCGCTTTATCGATATTTATGGACCATTGGGTGAAGGCATCCAAACCATTACCAACGATGTATATGAAGAATCCCGTTTTGGCGGTCTCTCCCTGCGCGGAGAATCTCTCGAAATGACACAGCCTAGCCGCCGTGTCAGCATGACGATTCCGATCCTGTACAAGGATTTCATGCTCTACTGGCGCGATGTTGCCCAGGCACGTACACTGGGCATGCCTTTGGACATGAGCGCGGCTGCCAACGCAGCTGCTGGTGGTGCACTGATGGAAGACGATCTGATCTTCAACGGTGCTGCGGAATTCGACCTTCCTGGTCTGATGAACGTGAAAGGCCGCCTCACTCATCTGAAGAGCGATTGGATGGAATCTGGCAATGCGTTTGCCGATATCGTGGAAGCACGCAACAAGCTGTTGAAAATGGGACACAGCGGTCCGTATGCACTGGTTGTTTCTCCTGAGCTCTACTCTCTCTTGCATCGCGTGCACAAAGGCACCAACGTACTTGAGATCGAGCATGTTCGCAATCTCGTTACAGATGGTGTCTTCCAATCTCCTACCATTAAAGGCCGTTCCGGCGTCTTGGTAGCGACTGGCCGTCACAATCTCGACCTGGCGATTGCAGAAGACTTCGACTCTGCATTCCTCGGAGACGAGCAAATGAACAGTCTGTTCCGTGTATATGAGTGCGTTGTATTGCGGATCAAGCGTCCAAGTGCCATTTGCACCTTGGAAGAAACAGAAGAATAGGAAGCCCTTTGGCACACCCATTGACGATTCTCGTTGTGGGTGTGTTTTTTCATCCTTGAAATATGTACCAGATCACTTATAATAAGAACGTGCGTTACAAACTTTCGAAACAATCTGACACAAGTGTCATTGGGGGGCTTTTTATGAGATGCGAGGTCAATGGCGTCAACCTTTATTATGAGGAGATCGGAAGCGGTTTTCCTGTCGTAATGATTCACGGCTTTTCACTTGATCACCGATGCATGACTGGTTGTCTGGAACCAATTTTTGAGAAACGTCCGGGATACCGACGCCTATACATAGACCTGCCCGGAATGGGACAAACGGAAAACTACGAACATATCCACACTACGGACGATATTCTGGAGGTTGTCCTCGCGTTCATCGATCAACTCATTCCAGGTGAACCTTTTTTCATTGCGGGTGAATCATACGGCGGATATCTTACACGAGCAGTTATCGAGAAGCGCCGGGATCAAGTGAAGGGCGCCCTGTTCATCTGCCCGAACATCATTCCTGATAAAGAAAAGCGCACACTGCCGGATAAACCCGTCCTAGTAAAGGAACCTTCGCTCTGGGAGAAGTTGAGTGAGACAGAGCGAGCGGAGTTTGAGTCGATGGCAGTAGTAGCTACTGAATATACTTGGAACCGCTATAAAAAGGAGATTGTCGACGGCTACATGCTGTCTGACCCTTCTTTCCTCACGAAAATCAGACAAGCGTATGGCGTGTCCTTCCCATTGGATACGACCCCCTTCCCACATCCGAGTCTTTTTGTTGTGGGCAAACAAGATCATTCTGTCGGCTATCGCGATATTTGGAATATCATCGAAGGCTATCCTCGCTCTTCTTTTGCCGCTCTCGATTGTGCCGGACACAACTTACAGATTGAGCAGCCGCTTCTGTTTACAGAGCTTGTGAATGAATGGCTGGATCGGGCGCAAAGGGAGCTTTCCCTGTAAACATGCATTAAAAAAGACAACCAGCTCAAGGAGATTGGTTGTCTTTTTGCTTCCATTACACATTTGTCACCAGTGATTCACTATAGGCGTGGAATGCTTTGCCCAGTCGTGAAATCGCAAGCTCCGTGTCTTCCCGGTTCAAGAGCGTATAGTTCAAGCGCATCGTATTGACTTGCGGCTCGGCTGCATAAAACGGCTTCCCTGGTACGAATGCCACGCCTTCCTTTACGGATCGGGCCAGCAGCTTCTCTGCATCGACGTGCTCAGGCAGGTTCACCCAGAGGAACATCCCGCCTCTTGGTTTTTCCCACTGTACGCCCTCCCAGTTTTGCGCAACCAAGAGCTCATGCATCCACTCCATGCGCGCCTTGTAGGACTCGCGGATTTTCTCAATGTGGCGCTCCAGATCAAAGCGGGACAACAGCTCATACAGAGCGTACTGGTCAATTGTGCTCGACTGCAAATCCACTGCTTGCTTCGCCTTCACCATCATTTGAATCACGCGTGTATCTCCAATGGCCCATCCGGTACGCAAGCCTGGCGCGACAATTTTGGAAAAGGTACTGGTGTACACTACACAAGAATCGGTCGGATGTTCATCCAGTGAGAAAACCGAGCGGTACGGTGCTTCCCCATCGAATTGGATCTCTCCATATGGATCGTCTTCCAGGATGAGAATGTTTTGCGCCTTACATTGACGAAGCAAGCCGAGACGGCGTTCGAGGCTCCATACCTTTCCTGTCGGATTGGCAAAGGTAGGAATGACGTACACCATTTTCGGGCGATACTGGGCTATTTTTTTCGCCAGATCATCCAAATCCATCCCATCGGCGTCACCGTCTACATGGATCGCTTTGATTCCCCGGAATTGAAATAACTGAACGGCTGCCAAATAAGTAGGATTTTCAACGAGAACGACATCGCCTTCGTCTAAATATACACGGCACAGCAAGTCTACTGCTTGCTGAGAGCCCGTAGTGATGATCATATTATCTACACCGACGTTCATATGCTTTTGCTTCATGCGGGATGCAATCCACTCACGAAGCGGTACGTATCCATCAGTCAATCCATATTGAAGAGCTTTTGCTCCTTGATCGAACGCACGGTTAAACGCTTCGCGCATCTCTGCGATTGGAAAAGAATCCTCTGCTGGCAGTCCACCTGCGAGCGAGAGCACTTGATTGCCTTGGGTCAGCTTCAAGATTTCCCGGACAGCCGAGGAGGATAGTGCTTCGACAGATTTTGAAAATGAGTACTCCATGTTCCGTTCCCCCTTGATTTTGCTTATCCTTGTTTTATCACTGTCAACAGCGTAAGTCCAATCTTTGCTAGCTATGAGCAGATAGGTTTTGACTATGTCGAGCGGTTGTTCAACCAATAGTCTTCACACACTGCATGCAAAAAACCCCTCTTCGTATCAAACGAAAAGGGGTCCATATGTATGATCTATATACTCCTAAGCAATACGGAACACTCGTGGTTTCTCTGTTTGTGGAAGGAAAGAGAGATCGACATGATTAGACGCTTCTTCCATACCGATATCGCTTGCCAACAGCAATGCCTCTTCCTGGAAGGTCGGCGTACAGCTGCCTTCATTCAGTTCACAGAGTCGCTTCAATCGCTTCAGTCTTTCTGCTGACTTCTCTACTCTCATGCATTCGTTCGTCAGCTCACATACGTTGACGTGACGAGCATCAGCGATCATGCTGATATCATTCACATGAACAATCAGCCTTTTGCCTTCTTCCGTAACAAATCCGATCGAGCAAAAATGCGCACCTGACATTTCCAAACGAGTGAGAACAGCATTGGCGTAAACTTCTCCCGTCCGCAAGCGAATCTGGCCTGCTTCAATGGCTCCGCCGATTTTTCGCTCGTTGGCGATCACCGTATACATATCCGTGTAACCGTTAATCTGATAGCGCATGGTACCCTCCCGCTCTCGATGAGACTAATTATCATTAACAATGACATCGTATAATGAAAATCATTATCTGTCAATAATGAGAATGATTTTTATTCTAGAAGAAAAAGCCACACTCCATATATGGTAGTGTGGCCAATTTGACTCGCTTTTATTTTGTTTTCGTAAATAACCCTAACCGCTCGATTCGCTGGACCGCTTCCGCGAGACGCTCTTCATTGGATAGCAAAGCCGCTCGCACATAGCCCTCACCTGTCGGACCAAAGCCATTCCCCGGTGCTACGACGACATGCGCTTTTTCCAAAAGCAGGTCAGAGAACTCCACGGATGTGAAGCCGCTGGGAACTGGAAGCCAAGCAAAAAACGAACCTTGAGATGGCGGAGCCTGCCAGCCAATCCGATGCAGATTGGAGTAGAGGGCATTGCGGCGACTTTCGTAGACAGCGACGAGATCGCGGACGCACTGCTGCGAATCCGTCATCGCTTTGGCTGCCGCCATCTGTACCGCTCCGAACAGACTGACAAAGTAATGGTCCTGAATGAGGTTAATCAGACGAACCAGCTCGCGATTACCTACCATGGCACCCACACGCCAGCCTGCCATGTTGTACGTTTTGGACAAGGTATAAAATTCTACGCCCACTTCTTTTGCACCCGGAACCTGCATGAAGCTGACCGGCTTTTTCCCGTCATAGCTGATTGCTCCGTAGGCGAAGTCGTGGCAGACAACGATTTCATGTTTTCGGGCAAAACGAATGGTTTCCTCATAAAACTCCAGTGGTGCGTTGACTGCTGTCGGATTGTTCGGATAGTTAAGAAACATCAGTTTCGCTCGATCCAAATCAGCTTGGGACAGCTGGCTGTAGTCTGGCAAGAAGTCATTTTCCGCCTTCAACGGCATCATGACCATCCGTCCGCCTACGACAGCTACTCCCGACCAATAATCCGGATAGCCTGGGTCTGGAACCAGTGCAACATCGCCTGCGTTCATGAGTACTTGGCAAATCTCTACGAGTCCGGTTTTGCTGCCGAACAAAATCGCTACTTCTTCCTCCGGATCGAGGTCTACATCAAATTCTTGCTTATACCAATGTGCCACTGCCTGCTTCAGTTCCATGCGTCCCTGAAAAGGCGGATATTTGTGATGGAGTGGTTGTGCCGCTTGCGCCTGTAATTCTTCAATAATATGCAGCGGTGTCGGCAAATCGGGATTGCCCTGCCCCAGGTTAATGACGTCATGGCCTTGCGCAATGACCTTGTTTACTTTTGCCACCAGGGTCGCAAAAAACTGGGTAGGGAGTCGATCAATCATATCGGAGGGTTGAATGCGCATCTTTCTTCCATTCCTTTCTTGGGCCAATACAGTAAAACCCCCTTTTTCCATACAGAAAAAGGGG
Organism: Brevibacillus antibioticus; assembly: GCF_005217615.1. Classification (NCBI taxonomy): domain Bacteria; kingdom Bacillati; phylum Bacillota; class Bacilli; order Caryophanales; family Paenibacillaceae; genus Brevibacillus; species Brevibacillus antibioticus. The sequence continues at coordinate 504,845 of NZ_SZNK01000001.1, read as the reverse complement.
GAGATCAGCTTGGTCACGTCCTTATCTGTCAGGAAATAATCCTGCTGGAATTGGCACAGCATCTGTCCATCACATGGAACAGATCCGCTGCCGGGCTTCATAGGGCCAGTCCCTCCACCTCTCTGAATAAGTCAAACACACGGAATATACTGTTTTTTCGTCTATATCATACTACTTGAGCACGCAAACCGTGTCAAGATGCTTGATTTTGTACCGAAACTTGATGCCTTCTTTTTTGAAAAGATGTGTGGAAAGCGAAGAATGCCACAGACAACAAACACAAGCCTGCCATTACAAACAATAGTCCCTGTGCATGAATCGATTGGAAAATGAAAGCGCCAAGCAATGGTCCGATCATCCGTCCTGCTGATCCAGTCCCTGCAATTAGCCCTTGAATGAAGCCGTCTCGTCCCTTTGGCGTCAACTGTGCAGCTACTGCCGGAACAGCTGGCCACACGAGCATTTCTCCCAGTGTCATGATGAACATACCTGCCACAAAGCCTGCATAAACCGTTGATTGAGACAAAATTAACATCGACAAGGCAAAGATATATGCGCCCAAGAGCATTTGTGCTTTTAGCGTACGGGCAAAGCGTCGAATGACCCATGCGATCAATGGCTGACCAAACAGGATCAAGCCGCCGTTCAGCGTCCACAACAGACTATATTGACGGAGTGAAATCCCCATGGATTGCATGTAGGTCGACAGCACCGTCGTCCATTGTACATAGACAATCCAGCTAATTAATAGCCCCCCGCATAAGAGCAGCAATGCTCCCCATATGACCTTGGCCTCTTGCTGAGGTTCTCGTAGAAGTTCGTCCTCTGCTTGTTCGGGAGTAGTTGTCTGCAATTGACGTTTTTGCTCTGCCAGTTTTAACTGACGCGGCAAAATGAGCATGAACATCGTCAGCACAATTACTTGTGAAATCGCATTTCCGAAAAACGTCCAAGCAAACGAAACACTTGCCAAGAAGCCGCCTAAAGCAGAACCGGCAGCTACACCCACATTGAGGGAGACGTAAATCAGATTGATTGCTTTACGGCCTCCCTCCGGCCATAAAACCACTGCCAGCGCATTCATAACGGGAGAAAGGGATCCACAAAACAATCCATTCAATAATAATAGTAGGACATATACGGTAAAATCTTGTGTAACACCTAAACAGACGGAGATAAGCATTCCGCCGATGGAGCCAACAACAATGGTGCGCATTTTGCCCCAGCGGTCAAACATCATCCCGCCGACAACACTCCCAATCAGGAATGCACCTTGATTTAAAAGCAACAAGAAGCCGGCTACAGTCAGCGGCTTTCCGAGATGGTTATGAATATAGATCGTAACTAGCGGCCAAATACACGCCATTCCGGTAGAAAAAATGACGGCAGCAATCGCCAATAAACGAATGCTGCTCGGGTAGGTTTCCCACTTTTGCCTCATGCCTTACTTCTCTCCCCGATGGAAATCGCCGCTTTTTCCGCCTGTTTTGAATTGCAGACTGGTCGGACCGATTATCATTTCTTTATCCATCGCTTTGCACATGTCATACACCGTCAAAGCCGCTACGCTGACAGCGGTCAACGCCTCCATCTCGACGCCTGTTTTCCCTGTCGTCTTCACGGTTCCTGTAATCGCAAGCGTCGTTTCATCTACAAAAGCAAATTGTATGTCGATGCCAGTCAATGGCAGCGGATGACACATCGGAATGATTTCCCACGTCTTTTTGGCAGCCATGACACCTGCCACCTGCGCAACGGCGAGTACATCGCCCTTTTCGATTCGACCTTCGCGGATTCGGGTGAGGGTTTCAGGTTTCATGCTAATTTGGCTCTCAGCTACTGCCACCCGTTTTGTGACGTCCTTCTCAGATACGTCCACCATCCGCGCTCGATTTTGTTCATTAAAATGTGTTAATTGATCAGTCATACGAGTATCGTTCCTCCTCTATCTCATCCTACCTTACTCCCACCGATGGATAAAAGCAATGGGAATGTAGAGGGTTTCGATATCTTGCTCATCCACTCCCAAAAACGTACAAAGAACAGGTGCTGGAGGTATACTGTGCGTACACAGCTCAAAGGAGGCATTTGGATATGGAAACGATGAAGGATCAGACGGTACGCTGGTCAATGCTTGTGCTTGGTGATTGGACCATTTATTTGGCTGCAACGGCTGCCGGACTTTGTTATGTCGGCTCGGTCAACCAGCCTTTTGCTGAATTGGAAGCGTGGGTTGAAAAGCATCGCCCACAAAGTACGCTGGTGCAAGACGATCCATGGCTAAAGCCTTTTGCAACAGAACTGATGGAGTATTTGCAAGGAACACGCGAGCATTTTTCCACGGATTGCGACTTGTCCGGAACACCTTTTCAGCTCGCTGTCTGGGAGGCACTGCGCCAAATCCCATACGGTCAAACGTCATCGTACACCGACATTGCAAACAGCATTGAAAAGCCTGCTGCTGTTCGTGCTGTCGGTGCCGCAATCGGTGCCAATCCGGTTCTCATTACAGTCCCCTGCCACCGCGTTGTCGGTAAAAACGGTTCACTAACTGGCTATCGGGGAGGACTGCCCATGAAGACAGCTCTGCTTGATCTGGAGAAAAGGACGAATCGGGGTGTGAAGCATGGCTAGTTCACTGACAGAAGGGATCGCAGCACTTGACTGGCATTCCCTGCAACAGGAGTTGAACGAACAAGGGTATGCTGCTTTTCCTTCCTTAATAAGCGCGGATGCGTGCGAAGAATTAATCGCTACGTACGGACAGGATGAGCTTTTTCGCAATACGATCCAGATGGCGCGGTACCGTTTCGGTGAAGGAGAGTACCGCTATTATCAGGCTCCCCTTCCCTCGCTTTTGCAGGAGCTTCGCGAAGGCTTTTATCCGATGCTTGCGAAGACTGCGAATCAGTGGCTGGAAATGCTTGGACGCGAAGCTATCTATCCTGCTACCCTCCCTGAATTTTTGGCGCAATGTCACGATCAGGGTCAACTGCGTTCTACTCCATTGATTTTGAAATACGAAACGGGTGGCTACAATTGTTTACATCAGGATATGTACGGCGAGGTGTTCTTCCCGTTTCAAGTCGTGTTTGCCTTGAATCAGAAGGAGAAGGACTACAACGGCGGAGAATTTCTGCTGATGGAGCAACGACCGCGCGCGCAGAGCCGGGGACATGTGATAACCTTGGATCAAGGCGCAGGCCTGATTTTCCCGACATCCTACCGTCCTGTGCAGGGAACGCGAGGCTACTATAAAAACACGTTGCGCCACGGTGTCAGCACGATTACTTCTGGCACCCGCTACAGCCTCGGAATTATTTTTCATGATGCAAAGTGAGGAACGCCCCATATGAAAAGCATCCTTTCCTATAAAATGCCGAAAACTCTCCTTAATAAAGGAAGCGGATTTCTTGCGGATTACACCCATTCGCTCAATCCGTATACAGGCTGTTCTTTCGCCTGCTCCTATTGCTATGTTCGGCAAATGCCTGTCTCTTTGTTTCGCAACGAACAATGGGGCACGTGGGTAGATATCAAGCAGCAAGCTGCCGATTTATTGCGCAAGGAGCTTATGCGGGCTAAGAAAAAAGGAAAGGTGACCATCTTCATGTCTTCGAGTACAGACCCATACCAACCCATCGAACAAACAGAAAAGGTAACGAGGTCTTTACTCGAAGTCATGGTAGAGAATCCACCTGATTTTTTGCTGGTGCAGACGAGAAGTCCCTTGGTTTGGCGGGATGCCGATTTGTTGCTACTGCTGGGTGATCGCGTCCGCGTCAGCATGACCGTCGAGACCGATTTGGAGGAGATTCGCAGGTACTTTAGCCCACAAGCTCCCCCTATTCAAGCGCGGCTCAAAACACTCCAGCGCTTGGCGGAAGCAGGCATCCCTACACAAGCAACGCTTGCCCCTGTTTTACCGAGCAGTGAGTCATTCCCAGAGATTTTGCGCCCCTTAGTCAGACGCGTCTGTGTCGACGACTTTTATATGGGAGATGGCAGCGGCGGTAAACGAACGAAAAGAAACGGCATTCCCGCTCTCTATGAACAGCTGGGACTGGAACAATGGTATGATTCTTCCGCCTATCGGATCGTCTACGATCGGCTATTACGTGTTTTTCCCCCGGATCAGATTTATTTGAGTCAGGCAGGCTTCGCCCCTTAGAATCAACCGCTGATTGTAACACCCCATTCGTTGGCAACTTTGATCGGTTTATGATATCGTCTAGCCTAGAGAGTCGTATCATCCAGGGAAATGAGGAATTGTCTTGACCATTACGATCTTGTTATTTGCCGGACTCGCTGAACGTGCGAATGCCCGGGAAGTACAGTTGACCCTATCTGAAGGCGCGACCGTTAGCGATCTTCTGCAAGCAGTGGAAAAAGAATATCCAGCGCTCTCTGCGCTTTTGGGCAGTTGCTTTGTCTCCATTAACCATGAATATGCAGCGAAAAATCAGGTCATTTCAGCCGACGACGAGATTGCCCTCTTACCTCCAGTAAGCGGCGGAGAAGAAGACCCGCGCTTCGCTATTACCGAGGAGCCTATTTCTGCGGACAAGCTCGTTCGTCTGGTGAGCAACCCGCATGCGGGTGCGATCCTTACTTTTGTCGGAACTGTTCGGGAATTTACCCATGGTCAGCGCACCGTGTATTTGTCCTATGAAGCATATGCGCCTATGGCGGTTGAAAAAATGAAGCAGGTCGCAGCTGAGATCGAGGAACGCTGGCCAGGAGCGCAAGTCGCGATGCACCATCGTATCGGTCATTTGACTGTGGAAGAGATTGCGGTTGTTTGTGCCGTTGCAACAGCGCATCGCAACGAATCGTTTGAAGCAGGCCGTTATGCCATCGAACGACTCAAGCAGATCGTTCCGATTTGGAAAAAAGAAATGTGGGAAGATGGAAGCGAATGGAAGGGACATCAGCAAGGACCGTGGAATCCGCTCGCGATGCCAGAAGGAAAGGTGGAGTAACCCCTTGGATACTCGCTATTCCCGTCAAATATTGTTTCATCCGATCGGGCGCAGTGGACAGGAAAAGCTCGGTCAAAGCCGTGTAGCCATTGTCGGCATGGGAGCCCTCGGAACGGTTCTCTCCAATCATATGGTCCGTGCTGGAGTAGGTTTTGTCCGCATCATTGACCGCGACTTCGTCGAGCCGAGCAACCTGCAGCGCCAAATGCTCTACGATGAATCCGATGCAGCCGAGCATTTACCAAAGGCAATCGCCGCTCACGCCAAGCTGACGAAGATCAACTCAGCCGTTACCATTGAACCGATCGTCGCAGACCTCACCGCTTACAATGCGGAGGAATTGCTGGCAGATGTCGATCTCGTTTTGGATGCGACAGATAATTTTCAGGTGAGATACCTCGTGAACGATGTTTGCGTCAAACATGGCATTCCGTGGGTGTACGGTGGCGCCGTGAGTGCGACCGGAACCTTTACCGCCATTCGTCCGGGAATCACGCCTTGCTTGCGCTGTCTTTTCCCTGAAGCGCCAAATCCAGGCGAGATGCCTACCTGTGACACGGCTGGCGTCATCGGACCGATCATTCACATCGTCGCCTCCTATCAGGCAACAGAAGCATTCAAGCTGTTAGTCGGCGCAACAAATGAGCTTAATCTGAATTTGGAGCACTTTGAGATTTGGCATAACCGCCATCAGCAAATCAAGGTGGTCAATGCCCGCCGAGACGACTGTCCGACATGTGGGCAGAAGCAATTTTCGTTTTTGCAGCCGGATACCCAAGATGGACAAGCCGTTTCGCTTTGCGGTCGAGACACGGTACAAATCTCGCCCGCAGCTGCCATGACACTTGATCTGAACGCATTGGCTGATAGACTTTCCCCTTTGGGACAAATCGAGCAAAACAAGTTTTTGCTGCGTTTCCGTGTCGATACGTACACGCTCGTCATTTTCCCGGATGGTCGCGTCCTCGTGCAAGGCACAGATGACGTCAGCCTGGCACGTTCGCTTCATGCCAAGTATATCGGCGCGTAACTGGCTTACCCGTAATGAAAATAAGCTGTCCCAAATCGTCATCCGGACGAAGGGGCAGCTTTTTTATGCCGTTTGAATAAAAGTAATCGTAAACGTGGTACCTTTCCCTTCTTCACTCTCAACGACAATCGTAGCATGATGCAAATCGATTATTTTTTTCACGATCGCCAGCCCCAGGCCGCTGCCCGAATTGGCTCTGTTTCGCGATAAGTCCGCCTTGAAAAATCTTTCGAAAATGCGCTCCTGATTTTCCTTGGATATCCCGATTCCCGTATCGGTTATTTTCACGATCACTTCTCCGTTTACCGTCTCCAGCTTTACGCTGATTTTCCCGCCTGTCTCCGTGAATTTGATGCTGTTTCCAAATAAGTTGGTCCAGACTTGACTCAGCATATCTTCGTCGGCGACGATTTCGACTTTTTCCAAGTCGATGTCCATCTCAATCTCTTTCGCCATCCATTGCGGCTCGCATGTGAGGATGAGTGCGCGTAGTTGCGCGTCCAACCGATACCTCTTCCGCTCCAAATCATGCTGGATGCCCTCTAGCGCAGTGAGCTTCAGCAGGTTGTCACTGATCTTGGACAGCCGCTTGCTTTCCGACTCGATAATCTCCAGGTAACGAATGCGCTCTTCTGGGCGAAGTCTTTCATTATGCAGGGCGCGAGCAAACCCGCTGATGGACGTCAACGGTGATTGAATTTCGTGGGAAACATTGGAGATAAACTCCTGACGCAGCTTCTCCATTTCATTTAATTGTTCCGCCACATGGTTAATGCCGTCCACCAGCTCCCCCCATTCATGCGCCAGCTTGATGTCGAGATTGACTCGAAAATCCCCCATGGCAATTCGTCTGAGCGCATCAATCAATGGTTGAAACCTGCCTCGATGCCTTGACATGGTGAAGAAAGAAATAATTATCCCAACCCCAATAAACAATAGGCAGTTCAAAACGGAATGGATCAACGCTTTTACCAGATCATTGGGATGATAGCCCATATAGCCATAAAAGAACGTGGTAATCCCGTATGCACCTAGCCCGCACAAGGCAAAAACAGCACATAAGCCCACAACTCCTACGATTTTTTTCAGCAAAATATAGGAATGCTCGTCTTGTCGCCTCTTTTTCATACGACAATCTCCAAACGATAACCAAGTCCCCGAACCGTCCGGATCAAAAAGCCGTACATCGCTTCCGGAAAACGCTCCCGCAATCGGTTGATATGCACGTCTACCGTCCGCTCATTTCCTTCAAAATCATAGCCCCATATTTGTTCGATCAGCTGCTCGCGGGAAATGGTCTGCCCGGGATAGCTGGCCAGTTTGAACAACAGCTCGAACTCCTTTAGTGGAATGGTCCATGTTTTCGTGCCACTGGCGACTGCAAACGTTTTACGATCTAGTAGGAGATTTCCTGCTTGAACCTGATGCGAAGCGGCAATCCGGTAACGCTTAAGTAGCGCTTTTACCCGGACGACCAGCTCCTGCGGATCAAACGGCTTCACCAAATAATCGTCTGTCCCTAGCTCAAAGCCTTTGATTTTTTGCGAGGTCTCTCCCTTGGCAGTCAGCATGAGCAAGGGAAAATCATAATGCTCGCGAAGCTTTCGACAAAGCTCCCATCCGTCCATATTCGGCATCATGATGTCTAGAATTACCAGTTGTGCGGCAACCGATTCCAGTTTGTCTAGTGCCTCCTGTCCGTCAACGGCTTCCACTATCGTAAAGCCTTCATTGCGCAAGAAGACGCTGACGAGCTCGCGAATATGCGGATCGTCGTCGACTACCATAATCGTGGTCACATTCTACACCCTCTCTTTTACGAGCAATTGCTGACTAGCCAATTCCCGGTACATCTCATGGGTTTGAAAAAGCTCTTCATGCGTACCCATGCCTGTGATTTTTCCCTTTTCCAAAAAGATGATTTGATCTGCTTCCACCACAGTCGACAAGCGATGGGCAATCACAAGGGTGGTACGTCCCTTCATCAAATTTTGCAACGCCTTCTGGACGATCATCTCGGAATTGCTGTCCAAACTAGAGGTCGCTTCATCCAGCATCAAGATTTGCGGATCGCGAAGCAGTGCACGGGCAATGCCGATTCGTTGGCGCTGTCCGCCCGATAGCTTCATGCCTCGCTCCCCTACTTCTGTCTCACAGCCATTCGGCAATTCCTCAATAAATTGATCCGCATAGGCCATTTTTGCCGCTTCCTTCAGCTCCTCGTCGCTAATCGTCCGTGAAATCCCGTAGCAAATATTTTCTCGGATGGTTCCGGCGATCAATGGACTTTCCTGGGACACGTAGCCGATTTGACTTCTCCATGACTTCAAGGAAAAATCCGTGATAGGATCATTGCCCAGCCTGATTTCTCCACTGATTGGCTGGTAGTACCTTTCAATCAAGGAAAACAACGTCGTCTTGCCGCTGCCGCTCGGTCCGACAATCGCATTTACTTTTCCGGCGCCAATCGTAAAGCTGACATCATCGAGAATCTTTTCCCCGTTCTCATAAGCGAAGCTCACATGGCTCAAATGGATGGGCAGTCCTGCGTTTTCAAGCGTCCGTCCTGTGAGAAGATCTTCCTCTTCAGCGTCCAGAGTCGATATGATTCTTTCGGTTGCCCCCATGGCTTTTTGCAAGGAGGTGAAAAACTGTGTGAATTGCCCCAGTGGTATGACAATTTGCACCAGATACAAAATAAACGCGACCAGCTCACCAGCTGTCAATGCTCCCATGGACACCCGCATGCCACCATAGCCGATCACAACCACGAGCAGGACCATCAGGATAAAGGACATTAACGGTCCAATGACGGCTTGGACTCTTCCTTCTCTCAGTCCGAATCGGAACAAATTTCCGATTGCCTTTGTTCCCATTCCCAGTTCGTGGGTTTCGGCATTAGAAGATTTGACGAGCCGCATCTCTTGGAGCACTTGATTCATAATGGTTGTAAAGCTGGCAGTCTCATTTTGCAGACCTTTCGAAATTTTGTACATCTGACTGCCGAGCGGTATGAGAATCCCAATGCACAGCGGCACAGCAACGAGCATGGTTAATGTCATTTGCCAATCGAGGTAGAGCAAGGTCACCACAGAACCAACAATCGTGATCAATCCTGTGAAAAAGCTCGACAGGTGCTCCGTAATCAGGCTTTTCACAACGCCAGTATCGTTGGTCATTCGACTGATCGTATCACCTGTCCGGTTGTTATCATAATAAGAGATCGGCAGGACGAGCAGTTTTTTCCATAGTCGTTCACGGAGTGAGGCCACCACACTCTCGCCGACATGATTTAATAAGTAGATGGATAACCCGCCTGCAATGGCTTGTGCGACAAAGGCAACGATCAATAGAATGATTTGTGGTGTGGTGATCGTAGACAGGGAAAAACCGTCCACCAAATCCTTCGTAAACAGTGGAATCACTAAGCTCACCAGTGTGGTGGCGATGCTCATGAACAATGCGACACCGATTTTTAGCTTGGATGGCTTTGTTCCCCTTATTAATCGAAAAAAAGGCCGCCAGTTTCCCCATTTCGCTACGCGATTGGTTTGTTCCATTCGTTGATTTCTCCCCTTTTTCCTCCTCATTTTCACTTACAAGTGATAAGATACTGCATGAATGTAAACGAAATATAAACGGGATAATATTGAAGTGCGTGCAATTATCTTCTTTCTAATAAGAAGACGTTTCTGATCCAATTTTCTTTACCTGTGATTTTTGTATATAAATGATGAATTTGGGGTAGAAGCCGGGAAACAAATCGTATATAATAGGTTCGTAATGAAGAAACGAAACAACGTTTCACCAGATGAAACTCCAAGATATTATAGGGAGGTTGTATACATTGGCTAACAAAGATGCTTACAAAGTAAAGTCATCCCTGCAAGTAGGCGACAAGTCTTTTGCTTACTATCGCCTGCAAGGGTTGGAAGAACAAGGATTGGGCGATGTTTCCAAACTGCCGTTCTCCATTAAAGTTCTGCTCGAGGCTGCTGTACGTCAGTTCGACGGCCGTGCGATCACCAAAGAACACGTACAACAATTGGCGACCTGGACAAAAGGCCGCGACGAAAACCAAGAAGTACCTCTCATGCCAGCTCGTATCGTTCTGCAAGACTTCACCGGTGTACCGGCTGTAGTTGACTTGGCAGCGATGCGCATCGCGATGAAGCGCGCTGGTGGAGATCCAAAACGAATCAACCCATTGGTTCCAGTTGACCTCGTTATCGACCACTCCGTCATGGTTGACGATTTCGGTAACGCGTCCGCTCTGGACAACAACATGAAATTGGAATTCGAACGCAACCAAGAGCGCTACCGCTTCCTGCGTTGGGCACAAACTGCGTTTGACAACTTCCGTGCGGTTCCTCCAGCTACTGGTATCGTTCACCAAGTAAACTTGGAGTACCTCGCAACTGTAATCGCTACTCGTGAAGTAGATGGCGAATTGGTTGCTTTCCCTGACTCTCTCGTAGGTACTGACTCCCACACCACTATGATCAACGGTCTTGGTGTTCTTGGATGGGGTGTTGGTGGTATCGAGGCAGAAGCAGGAATGCTCGGCCAACCTCTGTATTTCGTAACGCCAGAAGTAGTTGGTTTCAAACTGACTGGCACACTGAATGCTGGTGCAACTGCAACTGACCTCGCTCTGACTGTTACGCAAATGCTGCGTAAAAAAGGCGTTGTAGGTAAATTCGTGGAGTTCTACGGACCAGGCCTGTCCAACATCTCGCTGGCTGACCGCGCTACCGTAGCTAACATGGCACCTGAGTACGGCGCTACAATGGGCTTCTTCCCAGTAGATGCTGAAACACTCAACTACATGCGTCAAACCGGTCGTGAAGAAGACCTCATCTCCTTGGTTGAAACTTACACCAAAGCACAAGGCCTCTTCCGTACTGACGAGACTGTTGACCCAGTATTCTCCGAAACATTGGAACTGGATCTGTCCACTGTCGTACCTAGCTTGGCTGGTCCAAAACGTCCTCAAGACCGCGTAGAGCTGACATCTATGAAGGAATCCTTCAATAACAGCCTTCGTACGCCGATCGAAAAAGGCGGATTTGGTCTCTCTGAAGAGAAAATCGCAGCTAGCGCACCAGTTGCTTATCCAAATGGTGAAAAAGCTACGCTGAAAACAGGTGCGGTTGTAATCGCAGCGATCACTTCCTGTACCAATACATCAAATCCTAGCGTAATGCTGGGTGCTGGTATCCTGGCGAAAAAAGCTGTGGAAAAAGGCCTGAAAAAGCCTGCTTTCGTAAAAAGCTCCCTGGCTCCAGGTTCCCGCGTAGTTACGCAATACCTGACTGACGCTGGTCTGATCGACTCCTTGGATGCTATCGGATTCAACGTAGTAGGTTATGGTTGCACCACTTGCATCGGTAACTCCGGTCCATTGCCAGAGGAAACCAGCAAAGCTATCGCAGACGAAGATCTGACAGTTGCAGCGGTACTCTCCGGTAACCGTAACTTCGAAGGTCGTATCCATGCACAGGTAAAAGCGAACTACCTCGCTTCTCCTCCATTGGTTATCGCCTACGCACTGGCAGGTACTGTAGATATCGACCTGACAACAGAGCCTATCGGTACTGGCAAAGACGGTCAACCTGTATTCTTGAAAGACATCTGGCCTTCTCCACAAGAGATCGCAGCTGCAATGGACAAAGCGATGAATCCTGCTCTGTTCCGCGCTGAGTACGGCCAAGTGTTCACGCAAAACGAAGCTTGGAACAAAATCGACGTTCCAACTGGCGACCTGTACGAGTGGGATGAAAAATCCACGTACATCCAAGAACCGCCATTCTTCCAAAACCTGGCTGGAGAAATCGCGAAAATCGCAGACATCAAAGCAGCGAACACGATCGCACTGTTCGGTGATTCTGTGACTACTGACCATATCTCCCCAGCGGGTAACATCTCGCCAACTAGCCCAGCAGGTCTGTATCTGCAAGCAAACGGCGTAGAACGCAAAGACTTCAACTCCTACGGTGCTCGTCGTGGTAGCCACGATGTAATGATGCGCGGTACATTTGCCAACATCCGTATCCGCAACCAAGTAGCTCCTGGAACTGAAGGCGGCGTAACCAAATACTTGCCAACTGACGAAGTAATGTCCATCTACGATGCTTCCATGAAGTATCAAGCAGACGGTACTCCACTCGTTGTACTAGCTGGTAAAGAGTACGGTACTGGTTCTTCCCGTGACTGGGCAGCAAAAGGTACATTCCTCTTGGGTATCAAAGCGGTTATCGCTGAGAGCTTTGAGCGTATCCACCGTGCTAACCTGGTTGGTATGGGCGTTCTGCCTCTGCAATTCGCTGGTGACCAAGGCTGGAAGTCCCTGGGCATCGACGGTACTGAGTCCTTCAACATTGTGGGTCTCTCCGATGATGTTCAACCTGGCCAACGCGTAAAAGTAGAAGCTACTAAGAAAGACGGCAGCACCTTCGAATTCGAAGCAATCGTGCGCCTCGATTCCATGGTAGACGTAGACTACTACCGCAATGGTGGTATTCTGCAAACGGTTCTGCGTCAATTGCTGGATGAAGGCAAACCAGTAAACGCGTAAGCAAACGAATAAAAAATAAGTTCGTATCAGCACCCACCCAACAAAAAGGGCAGACTCCGAGTATTCGGCAGTCTGCTCTTTTTACGTTTCCTTCCTGATAGGCCACGCTTAAGTGGAAGATGCGGTGAATACGCATGAAAGAGGGATTGTTTCCCAGAAAAAGGGAGGGATTCGGGATGGATCAGTTGTTTCGCGAAACCTGGATTGAGGTAAATCTCGATGCCATCAAGAAAAACATTCAGGCGATACGCCGACATATTCCTAAACAGACGAAAATCATGGCGGTTGTAAAAGCAAATGCCTATGGCCATGGTTCTGTCGGAGTAGCACGCCATGCACTTGAGTACGGGGCTACTTCCCTCGCTGTCGCCATTCTGGAAGAAGGCATCGTCTTGCGAAAGGCGGGAATTGTAGCCCCTATTCTCGTGCTGGGATTCACGCCTCTTTCGCGTGTCAAAGAAGCGGTCGCCTGGAATATTGAGCTGTCTGCCTTCCAGACTGTTTGGATCAAAAAAGCCGATAAAATGGTCAAATCAACAGCTTTCTCAAATCGCCTAAACATCCATATCAACATCGATACAGGTATGGGACGTTTGGGCGTACGGACAAACTCTGCGTTGCTTTCAGTCGTGAAGGCCTTAACCTCCAGCTCTTCGCTTTCATGGACCGGAATCTTCACCCATTTTTCCACTGCGGATGAACCTGATCACACATTGACCAAAGCGCAATACGAGTTATTCGTTCAGTATCTTCGTTATCTGAAGGAACGAGGCTTCCAGCTTCCAACTGTACACATGTGCAACACCGCGGCTACCATTGCTTTTCCCGAATACAGCGCCGATATGATCCGCCTTGGAATCGGCATGTATGGGCTGTACCCATCCGCTTATATCCGCCAACTCAATCGCGTCAAGCTCGTTCCTGCTCTCAGCCTGAAATCGCGCTTTTCCTATGTGAAGACAATGCTGACGCCGCCGTTTACCATCAGTTATGGCGCTACATACATAGCAAAGCGCGGAGAGGTCCTTGGGACGGTTCCAATCGGTTATGCCGACGGATATTCGCGCGCTCTCTCTAATCGGGGATTTGTTCTGTATCGAGGCAGACGGTTGCCGATCGCAGGGCGAGTGACAATGGATCAAATGATGGTCAGCTTGGGAGAAGGCAGTGGAAAGCAAGGCGATGAAGTCGTGATTTACGGCAAGCAAGGAAACCGCGAGATTCCTGTCGATGAGATTGCCGAAATGCTCGGAACGATCAACTATGAAGTCGTTGCCACCCTCAGTAATCGTATCCCGCGTCTCTTTTTGGAAAAAGGAGTGGTTGTAGAGATCTCTCATCTGTTGCCAGAAGGGTAAATGAAGCAGGCTTGGAGAATAATTTTTCCGCGAAAACAAAAAATAGGGAAAACGAATTCGCGGAAAGGAATGGAAACATGAAGTCGCGATTCACATACGCCATCCCTCTCCTGTTGGCGCTGAGTCTGGCTTTGATCAGCTGCAAGCCAGACTCAGCTTCCCAAATCCGTCAGCAAAGCCTTAAGGCTCAACCCTCAGCCCAGAGAAATGAATCACAAAAGCCTGTCCTGTTCATTCTCATTGATTCGTTAATGGACAAACCGTTGCAAGAAGCGATCCGGCAAGGCCGCGCTCCCGCTTTGGGGTATTTGCTTGCAAACGGGCGCTATTACCCGCAAGTTGTCAGTTCTTTTCCTACCATGTCGGTAACGATCGACAGCACCTTCCTTACAGGTACGTATGCCAATCAGCATCATGTACCGGGATTATCCTGGTTCAGCAACAAGGAAAAGCGGATGGTTTATTACGGGTATGGTCCCAAAGAAGGTCTGAAGATCGATCAGCCACAAGTGCTGCTAGATATCCTTCATCAACTAAACCTGGTCCAGCTCAACCCGCATACGAAGACCATCCATGAAGAATTGGCGGAAAAAGGCAAGGATACCGCTTCCATCAATGCGATTCTATGGCGAGGCAAAACGCCCCACACCTTACAAATCCCTCGTCTCATTGATTTCGGCACACGTTTGCCAAGTGAACTGAATGTGACCGGACCAAAATTGATGTCGTATGCAGCATTTGCCCAGCTTGATCCGAATCAAAAGCGTGAAAAGCGCATTTGGCGAAAATACGGGATGAACGATGAGTTTTCCGCGCAGGAGGCTGCCTATCTCATCGCCAACAAGAAGCTCCCCCCTCTTACCATCACCTACTTGCCGGAAAATGATATGGAAGTACATAAGAAGGGACCCGCTACGATCGAAGGGATTGAAAAAGCGGATAAAGCGCTTCAGACCGTACTCGATGCATTTGGCTCGTGGGACAAGGCAATCAAAGAAGCGCGGTGGATCGTCATGGGAGACAGTGGACAGACCCCTGTTCTGAATGATCGCAAGACCGCTACCATTGACTTGCGCAGTTTATTGACCGACTATCGTATAGCCAAAATCAGTCAGCCTGTCACCCATACTGACCAAGTCGTGATTTCGCCCAATGAACGGATGGCTTATATTTATGCCTTGGACTCGAGTATTCCGTTATCCGATATCGTAAGTCGTTTGCAGCGTGAACCGAAGCTGGACATCATTGCGCGTAAGGAAAACCAAAAGATTATCGTATCAGCAGGTAAGATCAACCGACAGTTTTCCTACCAACCAAACGGTCCCTTTACCGATCCATATGGTCAAACATGGACCTTCAGCGGTGATCCGCGTCTGCTCGATTTGACCATTACCAAGAACCGGATCACGTATGGGAAATATCCGGACGCTTTGGCGAGGCTCTACGGCGCGATGAATTCGCATGAAGGCAGATATGTGGTCGTTACTGTTCAGCCTGGGCATGAGCTCATCACCGAAAGCTCTCCCACTCATATCGGCGGAGCGGCACACGGTTCCTTGCACGAGGTAGACTCACTCGTTCCCCTGCTGGTAACCGGGACAACGACGGGGCCCAAAACTTTGCGTATCGTCGACTTGAAAGACTGGCTGCTGCGCCTGACAACCGAGTGAGGCAACTTTTAGAGAAAGGGCGGGTTTCGGTGCGGATAGCAGCGACCTTACTTCCTCTAAGTGCACAGCGAGCATAGTTCCCGAAAACCACAACGAATACATGTTCTCCTCCATTTTAGGCACCCTACTGATGAGGAGGGATGATACATGGATCAACGAAACTTTGAACAAATTTATGAATCGTACAAAAATGCCGGAGAACAACAAGCGATCCAGGAAAATGAAGATAACAGTCCGCTGACGAATACCGGAAAAGAGCAAATCGTGGCCGTCAGGAAAAACGAAGATGGAGACTTGATCGCCTTTAAAACAGACACAGGCCGCGAGCTCGACTATATCACCGCACTCAACGATGCAAAGGCTGGCAAGCTGGCTCATGTAGACGTATTTCACAAGTATGGCAGAGACATTCTGCGGAGTGAGCCAGATGGAATCAAGGAAAACAATTTGGATCGTCTGCCTGACTTTTGACATCAAAAAGGTCGCCCACAGCAAAATCGGGGCGACCTTGTGCTTGTTTGCGACAGAATGTAATTGCTTCCGAGGTATCTTCTCTTATTGAGTAGGAGTAGGAAGGGCTGGCTCGTTCTCACCGCCCAAACGTCGGCGTGCCGTCTCCCTTTTTCCCACAGCCGGTAGATGCTCACCCGCCTTCGCCAATCCCCAGACAGGCATATTTCCGTATAGGCATTCGTATTTTCCTGCATCGACCAAGTACGTCTCGTGAAAGATCCCAACCGTTCCATCCGTTCCTACCGCTTGGTTGAACTTCCTCCACGCGCTCAGATGATTGTGGTTTTTTCTCGCGTAATTTTCCAGATGCTCATAGGATCGCCAGTACTGGATCAGGGTGATTTCACGCAGATTAAAATGCGAAGTGTGCCCCAATAATCCGAGCTCCGGGTGCTGATACAACTCTCGCATCATGCCTCCCATCGCATTGGCTACTGGCATCCACTTGTGAACTGCAAGCATACGATTGATTCGCATCCCGATGATAAATACGACGAAAGATCCTTCCATTTGTGCTGTAAAACGCCCCGGAACTACTTTTGCCATCCGACTCCCCTACCTTATCAGTGATTTGAGATGCAGCTCGTAACACGCCATATAATCAGACACATGAAACAAATGTGCCGTTAGATAGGCTCCGTAAAACATCGAGAATAGCAAAATAACGGCTTCCTCCTCCGACAGGTGAAGAGCCAGCTGACCATCCTCGGCTGCTTCTTGCACGCACTTTCGGAACAGTTGATGTAGATCAGTAGCTCTAATGGCTTCTCTTTCCTCATGTGCGGGGAAGCGCAAATGCAATTCGGCATCAGATAGAAGCGGGACACTCGGGTGCATTTTTTGCTCGGCTAAAAAGCTGATAAGGCTAAGCATGATCCCCGGCTGCTTCACACCATCGCTCGTAACCTTGGCAAAAATATGCCGCACCGCCTCCCAGCCTCTTTTGTCAGTACTCTGCAGCTCAATGAAACACTCTGCTTGCCAAATGCTCATGTAATAAACCAAGAGCTCTTCCTTTTGCGGGAAAAATTTAAAGAATGTGACCTTCGACACCTCTGCTCGTTCGCAAATGTCATCCACCAGTACATCTCGGAAGCTCCCGTCGCCTATTAGCTCCAAGGCAGCGTCCAGAAGGGCGAATTTGGTTTTTGCTTTCTTTTTCTCACGTAGGGTTAATGCTTCTGCCATCTTGGACTCCTTTTTCCATATTTCTACTTTCGATTATCTTAGTATATAAATTAACTTTAGTAAAGTTTTTTATTCGAGTAACTAAAAATCAGCACTCTCATTCAAAAAATAAAAATAGAACTTTAATCAAATCACCCCGTATAAAATAGGAAAACAGCCAAGGCTAATTGGAGGGCGAAGAGATGAAAGCAATCGTATACGAGCAATACGGGCCGCCAAATGTCCTGCAGCTTCGAGAGGTCACCAAGCCTGTACCAAAGGACGACGAGGTATTAATCAAAGTCTATGCTGCAACTGCCGCAGCGGGGGATTGGCGTTTACGCAAGGCAGATCCTTTCTTGGCACGTCTGTTCAATGGTCTGTGGAAACCGAGGAAAATCAAGATTCTCGGCTTCGAATTAGCCGGGGTGGTCGAATCAACAGGCAGTGGTGTTTCTAAGTTTAAGCCGGGGGATGCCGTCTATGCTGCGTGCGGAAACGGCTTCGGCGCGTATGCCGAATACAAATGCTTACCTGAGAACGGTTGTATCGCGCTGAAGCCTTCGAATTTGTCGTTTGAGGAAGCAGCTGCCGTTCCCGTCGGTGCCTATACGGCCTTGCAATTTCTCCGGAAGGGCACTATCCAGCGCGGCAGGCGCGTGCTCGTCTACGGCGCTTCTGGCAGCGTCGGGACGTATGCGGTGCAGCTCGCCAAGCATTTCGGTGCGGAAGTGACCGGAGTATGCAGCACATCGAATGTGGAACTGGTAAGATCGTTGGGGGCCGACCGAATCATCGATTATACAAAAGAGAACTTCGAGGACGACGGTACGGTCTACGATATCATTTTCGATACCGTCGGAAAGAGTCCGTTTCAGTCATGCGTCGAGCGACTGACACCGAACGGCTTCTACCTGCGTGCGGTTCATTTTAGTCCTCTGCCAATCGTTCGCGGGTTATGGACGAACATGACGAGCCGTAAGAAAGTGATTGGCGGAGCTACGAAGGAAAACGCGGAAGACTTGAGGTTTTTAAAGGAGCTGATCGAGGCTGGCAAACTGCGTCCCATCATCGATCGTATTTATCCGCTAGAGCAAGCAGCGGAGGCCCACTCCTATGTGGAGCTGGGGCATAAGAAAGGTAACGTGGTGTTAACCGTGCGACAATGAATACGTTGTGATCGTTCCAAAAATAAAGCCAATCCAAACACTTTCTGAGTGTGTTTGGATTGGCTTATTCGTTATTTCATCATTTTTCCCATGCGATAGGCTGCTTCCATGATGTAAGGTGCATATTGGCTCATTTTTTCAGGAGTCAGGCGGTTGGAAGGACCCGACGCCGCAATAGACGCTACCAATTGTCCGTTGCGGTTGAATATCGGGACGGCTACGGCTGCTGTCCCCAGCTCCCGTTCCTCCACGCTAGTCGCGAAGCCTTGCTTCCTGATTTGATCCAATTGCTCAATGAAAGACTCCTTGTTCACAAAGTCAGGCCAATTCGGATCGCTGATGACTTCCTGCAAAATGAATGGCTCCGCGTAGGCAACGAGTACCTTGCTGGATGCCCCCACCGCGAGTGGCATACGTGCTCCGATGGGCGCCACCCTGCGAATCGGCTGCTTGCTTTGAACTGCCTGTACGCGAATCCGCTCGTTTCCATCCCGCACGTACAGACTGACCGTTTCCTCCACCAGATCCCGCAATCGCTCCATCTCCGGTAGCAGTAATGTCGCTGGATCATCGTTTTGCGACAAATTGGCGGATAGCTCCCAAACCCGAAACCCAAGTCGATACTTCTCTGTCTGAACATCTCGTATCAGAAACCCTTTGTTCTCTAGCGTTGCCAGCAAACGATGCACGGTACTTTTATGCAAGGAGAGTCGACTCGCTATCTCGCTAAGGCCCAGATCCGTAGCGTCCGTAAAACAGAGCAGGATATCCAAAGCCCGATCGACTGCTCGAACGTTTGCTTTTTGTTCTTCTTCCATAAGTGTTTGACACCTGCTTCCTACTTTGTTCCGATCGTTTCATCTGATGAAACGAATATGCTACTTTTCAGTATACGAAAAAATAAAGCATAGTAAAGAGCGAATCCGAGGTCCGATCAAATCCAGGAATGAAAAAGGGGGTAGCCGACCTGCTGCGGCTCCCCTTTTTTGCGTTATCGTTGTCCGTTTAAAAATCAAAATGATCTGGGTCTGGCCCAAAACGCTTGTTGTCATTTAGGGCAGTGATTTTTTCTACATCCTCTGCGCAGAGGGTGAAGTCAAAAACATCTGCGTTCTGGCGAATCCGCTCTGGTGTGATCGACTTCGGAATCGTGACCACTTGGTTTTCCAAATCCCAGCGTAGCACAATTTGTGCAGGAGACTTGCCGTATTTTTGTCCCAATTCCACCAAGAGAGGGTGATCGAGATTGCCTTGCATCAACGGGCTCCATGCTTCTAGTTGAATATGGTGCTCTTTGCAATACGCATGCAATTCTTTTTGAGTAAGCAATGGATGATACTCGACTTGGTTGACAACCGGAATGATCTCGCTATGTTGGCGTAAATCCTCGAGGTGGTGGCTATGAAAATTACTGACGCCAATCGAACGTACATATCCATCGCGGTACAGCTTTTCCAAGGCCCTCCATGTATCTACGTACTTGCCTTTTACGGGCCAGTGAATCAGGTACAAATCCAGCGTATCGATACCCAATTTTTTCATACTTTCATCAAAAGCCTTTAGCGTTGACTCGTAGCCTTGATCCGCATTCCACACCTTGGTCGTGATGAACAATTGATCGCGATCAATCCCGGCTTGCCGGATTCCTTCGCCTACGCCGGCTTCGTTACCGTAGATCGCTGCCGTGTCTATACTGCGATAGCCCGCCTCAATCGCGGAACGGACGGCCAACGTTTCGTTTCCGTCTTTTGCCTTCCAGACACCCAGACCTAACCAGGGCATCTTCACCCCGTTGTTCAAAACGGAATGATCTGTGATAGGTGTTGCCATTGGATCTCCTCCCGTCTAACGCTGATATGTACTTACATTAAGAAAGTGTAGCATAAATACACAATGAAGCAAACCTTGCTACTCTTGTAAATCTTGATGCACCACGTCCTCTATCCCAGCAGCCAGCGGTTTGATCGCCCACCACCTGATCCTTACCCGATCTGTCTGAACAGGTCCCTTCACCTGGACGCCGATCCGAAACGTTCCTTTTTGCGGATAAACGATGACCCCTACGGCAAAATGTGCTGCATCTGTCGCATACTCCGAATCATCAAAAACACTGCTATGCCCGTACATCACTTGCTCATGTTGGGAAAGCAGCTCATCGATCACATCTGCATGAAAATCCTCGATACCTGCACTGACATACACGTTCCCTTTTCCGAGGGAGTGCGTGAGCTCCTCAGAAAAATAGCGATTGCCGATCTTGACCCCAAACGGCCAGTTGGACGAATATGGCTCAATCGGTATTTCCACCAAGCCCGTGGCTACTTGTTCATTTGCCTTTCCAGACCGGGGCAGACCAAGCTCAAACCGGTAGACGGACGCCAGATTATCGTAGCTCACATCAAACTGCGGCTTATCGCCTGCTGCGATTTCTTTCACACGCGTGGTCACCCGAAAGGAATCCGCATGGGACCCTTGCTCGACTGGCTTTCCCTTCTGCGCACGCAACGCAAGCTTTTGCAAAAGCGCTGGTGTATACACGTACTCACCAAATGGCACGGGAACGACCTTCTCAATCACATAAGTCGCATTCATTTGCAGCAAGCATACTTTTGCCAAATAAAGAAAAGGCTGTTCGTTCGCATGTGTCACCTGATCCAGCTTGCGACTGTAGTAATCGGACACAAGCCGCTCTTCTAGATCATCTGGCGTGATTTCGATTCTCCCTACAGAGACGAGATCGGTATGTACCAAGCGATCCCCGAGTCGAACCTCTGCCTTTCCACCCAGCACCCCCAGCTCTACCATACCGCGATCCCAGCCAGCTTTGATCGGAATGGAGACAACGTAATCGGTCTCTTTCGCGTCAACAGGCTCTAAGAAGGAGACGCTACCATCGCTGCTTTCCAAGACTGTCAGCCCTGGCGCATCCAGCTTATAGTGGAATTGAACGCGTGAGGTTTGTACCGTCTTCTCAATGTGCAACTGCATGAAAAACACTTCACCTGGATTGACATATCGCGGAGTCGCCTGCCAAATCCGCACCTGTGGATCTGCATAGAGCAGCACTCTTTGCTCTACTAGTTGCACCCCTTCGATGGAAGCAGGATGTGGTGCCTCCTCTTTTATAAAAAGCCGATATCCTTCTGCCACTCGGTTGTATTCAGCCATTTCCTGCTCGACGGTTTCGGAGACGGAGAAAACCTGTTCTTTGCCTTTTTCATCATAGGCCAAGCAGACGTACACATTTTTTGCGTAATCGTTGTTGCTAAAGCCTTCCATTATGGACAACTTCAGCTTCACCGGTTCAGGAAGCACGATTTCCCTCCCGAGATAATCGAGAGCGACTCCAGCTTCGACCGATATCTGCTTTTCGTCCACAGCGATCACCTGCAAACCGCATACCACTCCACCCCCGTGAAGCAACCGATTGGTGAGTCGACGTTTGTCATTGAAATAGCGCTGTTCTGATTCGAAATCTCTGACGGTCAACAGCTTCCCTTTGAAATACACATTCCGTTCATGTGGAAAATAACGCAGATTCTTCAACTCGAACACCTCACTTTGCGTAAAAATCTCGGCTTCTTACTCCAGCTCTGCATCCAGGCCAATCCTCGTGTCATAATCGATTCGTCTGCTGCGATCCTTCCCGCTTAGCACCGTGTTGTATGGCATGGATAAATTTTGATCAAGCGTAAGGAACGACGGCTCTGTCAAATAAGAATTAATCCCCACGTAGCTATGGAAATCGGCGTAGATGCCCGGGCGCAGAACGATGAGCTTCGCCTCTGTAAAAGCAGGCTTTTGATCTTCCAAAATCCTTTGCAGAACCGACTGCTCCCGCTCCGTTTTCGCGCATTCCTGTGAAACGATCAGGCAAAATTGATACGGATGATCCATGTACAAGGAAGAGATCAGCTCGTGCAGCTCCGGAATCGCCTTCATGTCTCTAATCTGGAAATACTCCACGATCATCGGACGCTCCCCGGTATACAGCTCTACCATCTTTTCCAATCCCGCACGAGTGCCCCGCTCTGCGTACAGCTCTGGTGCGCGACGAATCAGCTCTCGGCGCTGTGCCTCCGTCCAATGCTCTTCCCTGCCCATCCCTAACCAGGTAGCGAGCCAAGGGACGAACTCTCCAGGTGTCGTATCAGGATCGAACAAACGTGAGATGGTATCAATCTGTTCCTCCAGCTCCAAGTAAAACGTCCCGAAAAGAGCGAGAAAGCGCTCCAAAAAGTCAGCACTGGCAGGATCGCTTTGATAAGTCGCTGGTAAATAACGCAAAAATGTGTCGCGCGGCGAGTATATCCGCATTTTCCTGAGTAATGGGGAGTGGCAGTCAGTTCCGAGCCATTCGATTTTGAGCCATAAATAGCGGCCTTTTACGGAATGAAATAGCGCATCTGAGGCGTTGATTACCGGCTCCGACCATAGATTAGCCGTCCTTTGCAGCTTGGTTTTCCAGTCCATGTCGGGTGCCAGCAAAAAATCATCCAGGTTGTGTACGGCTCCATGAATCACATGCTCTTTCCGATCAGACGAAAACGTCGAGATGAGTAATTGCGTTTCCTCTGGTATGTCTGCATCCAGCTTGAATTTATGCCACATCGTTTCAAATTCCGCGCTATCCAATGCCCGAGAGAAGTAGATGCCCATCGGTATTCCGGTCGCATCCAGGTTGGACGTCCGCGAGACGATCTTTAACATGGTTAGAACATTTTTTTGTGCGTCCCAAACATACAGCCGTTGCTGCTTGTCAAAAACGATCTTGTCTGCCCGTCCGTGGTAGTTGGTTAATGGCGCAAGTGCTTCTCCCGTTGGTTGAAAACGCAAAATGAATCGGGTATGATCATGAGCTGAATCGATGGAACGACTATCACCCACGTAGAGAATGGGACCTGGACCCACTGCGAATCCCGCGGGTTTGGTGCCTGACGGGATCACTAGAGTGCACACATCGGAACCTTCCAAAGAGAACCGAAACACTTGATTCGTCTTTGCCAAAAATAGATAGGTCATGCCCGATTCGGCAACGGACAGGCGAAACAACCTCCTTCGCCTAATCTCACGAAGGGTAGCTGTCTCTGTTACTTTTAATTCGTCATGCGTGTATGTAGCGTCTATTTTACCTGCTCGATTCAGCCGAAGGACGACGACTTGTGTTCCCGCCGCGATTTCCTTCCGTTCGTTGTCTCGATCTACAACCACAGGTGTCGTGATGTAAAGACGTCCTTCTTCATCTAGCCCTGCATCCAAAGGAAAAAGCCGCTGTCCCTCCCCATCTTCCCATCCCCAAACGCACTGGCCGTTGGCTATGGAATACGCTCCGACTTTTCTCCTTGCTTCGGGGTCGATGATGAACACATATTCATCGTCAGCGACGAGAAACGAGTCTTTGGAAAACAACCCCCGTCCAGCGCGAAACACAGTCTCCTTGAAGTTATTGCTGTCATCGTAATGCGTGATATGCCCGCCCTCATCCAGCCAAAGCAAAGAGCCAACACGTGCCATGGCAAAATCCAAGAGTCGAGAGTGATGTGTCGTCCCAGCCTGATGCACATGATCGATCACATATTCGGGCGATTTGTTCAGCGCGATCCCCTCGTTGGAGACGTGAAGGTTATACCAGGCCCCCCGCTGCCAATCAGACGGATTGTTCAGGGAAAAGAACCGATTCATTGTATCCACGTCCACTCCTCCGTTTGTTCCCGTCTATCTTTCTCTTTCCACAACGAGCTCCAGAACATGCTCTCCTGAGTACACCAGCGCATGGCGCGGAATCTGTATATCGCCCCCTTCATCCCTGATGATGCCTGTGCCCTCTGCGGAAACCCACAAATCCGTCACGTACAGCACACCCTCTATCTGGTTTAACACCTCGTAGAGATCGCTTTTATAAACAGGCCGACCAAATTCCCAGCCTTTTCCTTGGTGAGTCGAAGGATGGTGTAGATCCAATGGAGTCAAATATCGCTGCAATGCTTGTAGCACCATCTGCTTTTTGTCAACAAACGCAGGCTCCACCACGATTGTCGCAAAAACGGTCACTTTGATATAGGCTGGAGCAGCCACATGGACTTCTGTCGTCAGCAGCCTTCGCTGTTCCAATTGGTGGCGAACGGTTCGCAGGAAGCCTTCACTTGGCAGTGGTGTCAGCTGGTCGCTGAATGGGACCATGACGACCGTCATTTGAGCGGCAGCGTTTTTCTCGGAAGCTTCCATTTCCCCTACTTTGTACAGGGGGATTGCCTTCGCGCGGGCTACTCGCAATCCGGGAGTCGATAACGCGATGACCTCATAATCTTCTGCTGTAACGGCCCGCTGCGGTTTTTTCCATTCCATTCTCATCCTGCGCTTGGCCTGATCAATCGTTTCGCGCTCGCTTCCCCCACTGGCTGGACGGGGATTCGTCACCTGTGCGGTGGTTCGCTGCCGGGCGAGCGGAAGGAATCGGGTAATTTGACCTCCCTGTACATTCCCCTTCGTCCCTTGTCCTGTCTGACAAGAGATGATCCGAATACCCGCCATGCCTTCCAATCTTTCGGGAATGGCTCCGTGCTCATTGTTGCCAAACGCAATTTCTGCCCCGTCCGCATCAGTCAGCATAAAATGGCGGTCTTGTGGTCCCGAACGGTCAAAATCAGTGACCAGCGACCAGTCTTCCCAAATAGGAAATGGACTGCCTTCGACCTGACGCGCCACCTGAATGACAAACGTTTCTGGCAAGATCGATTGGATATTCAGCCGAAACAATTGATGTGGCAATCCACTGCTTTCTCCAATGTATCGCTGCCCTGCAAAGTCACTCCGATAGGCGATAACCCGAATATTTCTGTGGCCCCGAGGGATTGCACTCCCAAACCGAAGCATCGTTGTGCCCTGTTCTGGGTCGCGCGAAACACGATACGAAAATACACCTGTTTCGGCTTGGTCTGGTTCATCTTGATCCCATCCACTTTGCCAATGTTGCCCCTTTTGGCATTGAACCTCCACAGTGCCTTCATACGATAGCGAGCTTGCAAGGACGACCATCTGATCCACTTGACCTGTTGCATCGAATTCCCACACCTGACTGAAGGTTTCGCGTTGGATGACGCTCACGGTGTTCAGCTCGATTTTTTCCATGCGAGGAGCCAATTCGAATCGACCCGCACGCAATGTCCCACAGAGCCAAAATCGAGGCCGATCATTGGCGGGATAAAACATCAGCGGCTTCATTGCCCCGTCAAGCTCGATCAGGACTCGTCCCGAGAAGGAGAGATTCATCGTTTCATCCGAGACTCGTGATAACGGGCTCCATCCCAATTCTTGCGTTCGTTCGTTTTGTCCATAGTACTCCCAAACGAGACTGGCCGATGGAACGAAAAGGGATGTGGGCGTAAGCGGGACAATTGGGACAGGATAGTCTTCAAACAGTCGCAATCCAATGGAGACTGCCTTCCCCACTGGCAACGGCCGATCAAACCCCAAGTAAATCTTGTTCCCTGTCTTCGGTTCCTGGCCAAATGCGTAGTAGGAAACACCGTTATGCGCATTGGATGAACTTACATCCGCCGTCCCGCTTTCTGTATGAACCAGCACACGCTCGAGGCTGGCCGGTACCAGAACAAGCGAATGTTCCGTCTCGAAAGGAAGATTCCCCGCAAATAATCTCGTCTTCTCCGGAAGAATCGCTTCTTCTGACACGTCGAAAAACGTTACATCCGTCGTCGCACACGACTGGTTCTTTGGGTGCACACCCATGAGCTGCAAAAATTTGCGTTCGTTCTTTTCTGTGATCCGATTGAGATAGTATTGCTGCATTTCCATCAACCACGCGAACATCTCCAAAAGCGTAATGCCCGGATCGTGATGACGGTGATCGCCCCACTCTGGCTGTAGCTTGGGGATCGCGTTTTTTGCTTGTTCTACCATCTCTTCAAAGTGGCGATCATCTAGATTCTTGGATGGAAGCATAGCGTACACTTCCTTTTTCAATGTTTGGGTGGGTAGGCAGCTTGTCCTTCGTGAACGCGGACGCTGATTCGATGCGCACCCTCTGTGACGATCCCATGTATGATCGTTTCGTATTCAGAAACGAGTAGTTCCTTTCGATGCCCATTTCCCGTCCGAAATACAGCCAAGGTCAGATGATCCACAAAGCGGACGCCCTTTACGGATTTCAACAAGGCAAACAAGAGCGACGGGTGCACACGTTGTCCTATTTCCCATCCCCCACCATGCAGATTTCCTGAAATTGGGTCAAGGAATTGTGCGAGCTTGCCGAGTGTCTCCAACTCCACCTCAACGATTTCCTCCAAAGATCCCACTGCCAGCTCTGCTGTCACCGCAATTTCCAAGTAGACAGGCTCCCTAACATGAATCCGCTCGGGGGAGGCTACCGTCGCTGCCGCATGTGTAAGCAAGTAGTTCGTGACAGAACGCCGAAGCTCCAGAAATTGTGTGCCAAAGCATCCCGCTGCGGGCAATACGATCACAGTGACATGCCCTGCTTCTTTTTGCAGGCGGCTGTTCCGATTCGGCAAACACTTCACTTTGGCTATCCCCGGCTGCGCTTCACGGACGAGCCATTCGAAATCCTCAGCCGTTACCGCTCGATAGCGATGCTTGATGGTCTGAGGACCGCGCTGCAAGGCTTCCGTCAGCATTTCCCGATCGCTTCCCCCAATCGCAGGCACCGGATTGCTGAGCGCTTGGACAAACGGAATCGATTGTTCCAGTTGATTCAATTGCCCGGCCGGAAGATTTCCTGCTGCTCCCCCTCCGACCTTATACGTCACCCTCACGGAACCGAGTCCGTTTTGTGGAAGCTCCCTACCGTGTCGACCATTGCCAAACAAAATTTTTCCCGTAGCACTCTCCAAGCAGTAATGGCGATCATCCGGGCCAGAATCATGCAGATGCTCTACTTGCTTCCACAGAACCCAGCATTTTTGCTCGTTCCCTTCAGAATCGTGGAGAATCTCCACCCGATTTTCTGGATGTTCCAGCCAGCTCTTTCGTTCACTAGGCAAAAAGAAGCCTGTTTCATCTACCCATACCTCTTCGCCCATGACGGGATGGCGGGTGAGTCTGTACTCAGCTTGTGGTCCCTCTGCTATCCGCTCTGCCATTTCATTGCGAATCGTCTCCTGCTGAATGGCTCGTATCGTATTCGGATAAAAGCCGCTTAGCACGGGATATCGTGCATCCGAAGCGCCTACTCCAAGACGATCGTCTACGTTAACGGCGCGAATCCAATAGCGCTCTCGCTCAAACAGTTTGCTTTTTTCCATATCAAAAGGACCAGCGAAACGGACGGTGCCACTTTCCGTAAAGCCAGCGGTCTGATCAATCGTTTGCAGCTTGGCCCAAGTCGTTGTTCCTTTATCTCCGCGCTTGTATTCCCATTGCACAACCGGAGCAGTCCCCGGGGATTCTTCCATGGGTAGAAAAGAAAAGTAGAAAGAGAGCGGTCCTTGTAATGGTGGGTGCTCAAAACCAAAGTAAACAACAGGATGCAAACATTCGGATGGCAAAAACGGCTGGAAGCTACCCTGATCATTGCCTGTACCGACAGGTCGCTGCCAATCCAAGTCGTTCTGTGTGAGAATCGCTTCCGGCTCATGCAGGGACTCTCGGTACGAGTAGGTCAGGCGCATGTCTTCCAGCCACGGGGCCATGTATACAGGATTCGGACCATATAAGCCCTCCACCTGAAGAATTCTGACACGAATCCAATAACCAAACTGGGATTGCACAGTTGTCGGCTGCAAATCATCTGGACACGAAAAGGCAATCACAATCACCTCATCTGAATCGGTTCCAGCAAACAGCTTCTCACAATCCTCTCCTGACAGGAGCACCATCCATCCGCTGCCATTCCAGTATTCCCATACCACCTTACTGACCGTGACGGGTGTCGTCGCAGGAGGGGCAAAGGAAGATTCCTTCATGATCCATTTCCATTTCGGTTCCGGTTGTGACAGATGCGTAGCGGGATAAGCCACCGTCTTCATCCGAAAACGAAGGGCAACCGTACTTCCCGGCTTCGTCAACGCCTCCTCACAGGACAAAAAAAACATGCCATACGGTGCGAGCTGCTCGCCAAATGCAAGGCAGCCACTCCCTGAAACCTGCACATCATTGGAAAAAAGCATGTCGGGTGCAAGGCCCTCCGGATCATCTGTTGGCAAATAATCCGTCTTCAGCTGGATTTGGGTTAGGGAGGTGCTCCCGCCATTTTTCATCCACTCATGAATCATGCCTGGCTTCACTCTACAGCGGAGCCAACGGTTTTCGATTCCTTGCACGTGACTAGACTCCCATTTTTTCCGCTGCGTTTTTTCCAAGCGCAGCCGATTTTGATCCGCCTCGATCTTGTCGAACAAAACCCATTCGCCCTCTGACAGATACGTCCACTCGACCAGTTCCGGATTCGTCAGCTTTTCTGTTAGCAGGGATTCCAGGTAGCGTTCCTGATCGGAAACCATCGTGAGCTGGATCGAAGCACTCTCCCCTAAACAAAACAAGTCCTCATGCCCCAAATACCAGCAATGCTCCTGCTGATTAGGCAAAACCTTGCAGTCAAAGAGAGGGAGCGGTGCATTTGTTCCAAGCCAACTCGTTGCATCTGTTAAAAAGTCTCGACTGCCATTGGAAAACAACAGGTCTGTTGGGAGAGAGGGGGTAGCCAGCATAGGCTGATCGGTTTCAAAAACCACTTCATCGCCAAGGGAAGACTGTCCCGAAACTTTTGTCCCTGCCGGAATCCACACTGGCTTCTGCACGCCTGTACTCAATTCAAATGTCAAAAAGGTTTCTGCTGGTCGTGCCTGAGCCATTCCGACACCGAGCATATTGAGAAAAGCGATAAAATTGCGTTCCGGCACTTGATTCAAGCGCTCACGATTATTCATTAGCATGTCTGCGAAAAGGAAAAATAAAGCCGTACCTGCATCAGGATCTTCTGGCGTAAAGCGCCACTCCGGTGTGTAGAAGGGCACCATTTCGCGCATTTTTCGGATGACTGCCTGCATATCCCGCGGATCGACCAAAGGTGGCTTCACATTACCCACCTCCCTTCCTTTTTTTCACGCGACTGTGATTCTTTCGCTATCCATGTGGACCGAGACGGTGAACTGGATACAACAGCTGATGTCCTTTGTTTGTCGCACGTACCGTATAACTGATCGTAACGTTCACCGTTTCGGAATGAGTCTTGTCGACCTTGGCCTCCACCTGCACATCCCGCACACGCGGTTCCCAGATCATGATCGCTTCTGCGATATCCGATTGGAGCAGAGCCAAACTCGTCCCGTCCGTGCCATCAAACATGAAGCCTTGCAATCTGCTCCCGAATTTCGGTCGCATCACACGTTCTCCCTTTGCTGTGGAAAGAATGATGCGAATGGCTTCTGCGATGTCATCCTCGTAGTCGGACAAACGAATACGGCCTGTAGCCTGGTCCACCTGAATAGGGAACTTCCATCCTTTTTCACCGAATGGCTGCCGCATGGAATCCCCCCATGAATTAATTCAATTTGATCACCGAACCGTTGATGGCAACCATTCCGTCAGATTTGATGTTCAGGGACGCTCCTGCTTTAATCGACATGGCTCCCTGCGCCTCCAGATTCAGCTGGGTGGACTTGATTGTCAGCGATGTGTCTGACTGAATGGTCACTTGCCCTTTTGCATTCAACGTAATCGTACTTGAGCCGCTCTTCACCGTAACTTCATTGGCGCTGCCGCCTTTGATGGAGATTTGGTTGTTTCCACTGCTCTCCGTCAGCACAATACTCTCATCCTTGTCCGACAGCTCCACCTGTTGTCCTTTTTTCGTGGCAATCGTGATCTTCCCGTCATTGGGATCATCGCCAAAAATCACTTCATGGCCTGCTCGGGTCGTTATTTTTCGGATGTTGTTTTTCTCCCCCATTTCCGGGCCTTTGTTTTCCTTATTCCATAACATCCCGATCACAAATGGCTCGCGTACATCTCCCCAGTGAAATGCGACCAGCACCTCGTCGCCTACCTCCGGAATGAATAAGCTGCCGCGATCTTTTCCTGCAAAAAGCGTGGCGATTCGCACCCAGTCTGTCTCCCGCTCGTCATCAACCAGAGGCAGCTTCAGCTTCACCCGCGAGAGCTTTTCCGGGTCTTCGTTGTTCGTCACAACGCCGACAATGACACCGTGGATCTTCGCCCGTTCTTCTTCTGTGATTTCATCCTGATAGAACCAATGATCAAAGCTCATATCGTATTTCCCTTCACTTGAAACGTCGTGACATAGCCGGATGCCACATCGATGGTATGTGTGACAGATGTGATGTAATAAGGCTGACTCAGCTTTTTCCCCATGCCCTCAAGCATGATATAGCGGCCAGCACGAATTTCTGGCAGACCAATGGCCTCACAGTTGCCGTCGAGAAGGTTCATGGCGAGTTGATTCAGGCGTGCCTTGGCGACTGCTTTTATCTCCTCAGGTGAGTCCAGCTTTTTCGTAGACTCGTATTTATCAAAATAATCACCGATTGCTCGCAGCAGATCAGCGCTTGTCTTCGAATTCGTCCCGAGCTTCCCGATATCTGCGCTTGTTGCTTTCGCTTCCTGAAGCACCGTTGTTTTGTCCTTGTCTACCCATCGCACCGTATAGGAGGAGGCTTGAGAAGCAATGTTGACATCGACGGAAAAGCTGCGCAAGGAGACTCCCCAGATCAAGGTGAGGACCGGCGTCATGTTGCTCAGTGGCTTACGAAAATACAAGTTCTTCCCGACGATAAAAAAGTCGTAATTACAAATTTTCGCAAGACGATTGATAAACTGAAAGTCAGTCTCGGACACCGTCTTGGTAATGGTCTCGATTGTCTGAACCGTATCATCCACATGCGTCGACAAGCCGTATTTTTGTCCCAGCTCTTTCACGACATCGCTGTATTTCTTTTTGTTCCAGGCGGTAGACTTGTTATCGACCATTAGCAGGAACGATTTGTCCATCCCTTTTACCGTTATGGTAGGCGTCTCCTCGCATGAAAACGAAACGGCTGTAATATGTCCGTAGAAGAGGCTGGATAGCTCGGTTCCATAGCCCAGCTGAATTTCAATTTCGTTGCCAGGAACCAAATAGTCATCTACCCAGCGGAACTCCCACGCTGCCGTATCAAATGCATTGGTTACCGAAAACGAGAACGTATCTGCTTTGCCTTCCAAGCTGGCGTTGATCGTCGCTTTGGTAATGGCGACACCGACCTGGCTGATCAGCTTTTTCCCTCCAACGAGTATTTCCAAGGCTGGCGAATGAAAGTTGTTGTACGTTTGGCGCAGGTCATCGAAGGAGTGGCGGTCTGTCGTCAATTTCAATTCGCTCATTCCTTCGTCACCTCACAAGTGGTACTTGCAGGGTACTTGCCGGTTTTAGAAGTCTGGGATTGTCAATTTGATTGGCGTTCGCAATGTTACGCCATTTCGACGCATCATTGTACGAGCGATACGCCATCAAGTACAGTTGGTCTCCTTGGTTGACCGTTTGTTGTGCGACTTTTTCTCTTGCAGTTCCGATATCGTCCGCAGACTTTTTCACGCTCGTGCCTTTAAAGGTGACGCCTAACGTAGCTCGTACCGGTGTCCCTTGATCGAGAAACATCGTAAACCGCTGCGAAACCTTCTCGACAACACCGGTGAATTGAAAGCTGTCCCAGACGAATTTGCATAGGGGCGGCGTACTGATTTTCTTTTCTACGGCCATCAGTCCCAGCACCTCATTCGTGAAGGCACGCACATCTACTCCAGCCTCGTATGTATCAAAAAACAAGTCGACCGTTAATGTCTCGATATCACCGCTCGTGAACATCCCGACTGGTACCGATTGCCCCAATATCTTTTGCCATGAGTAGTTATTGGAAGCATCTACCTTGTATTCCGAAGGGTTAAAGAGAACGGAAATACTCTCCTTGAAGTCGCCTTGTCCGTTGCGATCTACTAAAATTTTGGCTTTTTTCTCCTGACCCATCATTGGCTTTTGCCTCTCTTTACCGAAGAAATAGTCGTCTGTGAGTACGGAAATTTTTGCTATAGACCTCGTCGCTGCCGCTCTTGCGTGAGGCGCTTGTCCAGCTCCTTCATCATTTTATCCATCAATCGATCCACCTCTTGTAGGGACAACGACGTCTGATTGCCAGTCCTCTCTTGCACGTGTAGATCGACTTGTCGCTGGGGTGGAAGTGTTGTCGCCTGCTGCACTGCGGTTTCTTGAGGAGGGAGGCCTTTTCGCAAATACTCCATGGACGGTGGCGACTGAACGGTAGCAACAGGGCTTGTGTGGCTGTCTTCTTTGCGTAACGCACGGCGATGAATATGGGTTGCGTTTTCGGACAGGGAACGCTGCTCGGATTCTCCGGGTGTTCTTTGCGCTTGTTGCATTCGTTGCAGGAGTGAAGACTGCATCGTCAATGCTGTTGGCTTTAGATTGAATAGCCCTAGTCTTTGGAGCGGCGTAAGTCTAATGTCTCGAACCTCGAGCTCCTGTGTCTTATCACTCGTTAGCCGGTTGATCGTCTGTGTCCTCTGGTTGACCGTCTGAGTCTGATCATGGTTGGTTTGTTGAAAAAGTCTGCGGCGACTAAGCTGTCTGGCATGCAGTCTGTCCAAGACAAAATCAATAGATGTTTCTCTCGAGAGTGGAACCGAGCTGATTGGATGGTGGTGAGATAATGCCTCCAAGCTGCTCACTCGATCTTTTCGTTGGAGTGGCTCGATTGCACGACTTCTTCCACTCTCATGCATGAAACTGTCGGGTGTCCACATGCTTTGACCATGCAAAAGGCTATGGGGTAGTCCCCATTGTTTCTGAACAACCATTTGTGCATCGTGTCGATTCAAAACAGTCGAGAGTGCGTGATGGTTCTGTACATATGCTTTCGTCCGGAAATCAGTCTGGATTGCTTTTCTGATTTGCTCCATGAATTGAAGATAGGGGTGAACACGTAGGGCAACGATGTTCGTCCACAAGCTGGCTGTCTCCTGCAAGAAGCCGGAACGGCGGCTTTCACGAGATTGGCGGTTTTCTCGTAATGGATTGCTGTCGCCCACGCGAGACCTTGACCGATCATTCAATTGCTTTTCATTGCTTGGCGGAGCTTTCCTACTTGTGCTTGAGGTGCCTAGCTTTGCAAACCCACTTGTTGATGCGAGCTTTGCAAACTCGGTTAAAGCCGCCAGCCCCGCTCTTTTTTGCAAGAGGATCGTAAGTCCTAGTTCCGCACTCCATCCAGCAGCTATCCGTCGCAATGAGTTCCTGTCAAAGACGTCTTCACTCATAGAAAGCGGCTTCGCAGACGTGTTGTACAATCGCTGATGATCTGCTCCTCCAAGTCCAATCCACTCTGTGGCACGAAGCATTGCAGGACCAAAGCGTTTCAGCCAGAAATAAAGTGCCTCCTGATCATGACGACGAGTATGAACGAGTGATCCACTTATGCTCCGCTCATTATTTAGGAAGACGGTGTGCCGTATTGGACTATGCTCATGCTCGTGTACGATCGAGATCGTCGCTTTTCGTTCGGGCAGGCTGAACTTTTCTTGATTCTTGGAAAAAGTGAAAGCGACATCTGACTGCTTGTTCCTTCCACCCTGAAACGATAGTAGCTGATGTACCATCTCGTACGACATCTGGAAAACGTGCTTATTTTGCAGAAAATGAATAGCTGGCTGGAAAAATAGTTGGGAGATGCCTTCTGGTGTACTTGCAGCAGGATGCAGAGATTGATTCTCCGGCTTATACAGAAGGTTCCTTAGTAAATGAGATCTAGTAGTATGGAGCTCCTTTGTTCTGAGCTGTTTTGCCGCCATCTGTTGAAGATGCTCCCACTCCATCACAGACTTCCCGTTCGTCTTGTGATAGGTAGTACTGACGATACGATTCTGTAACGTTTGCAAGCGTTTGCGATTTATGTGGAAGATAGGGGCGAAGCGATTCACACGGAAGACAGGCACGAAGCGCTCCCATACAAACCGTGCAGTATTAGCTATACCAGCTGGCTCACGCTCGATTTCGTTATAAGTTGCAAGATATTCCTTCATCCACGGCTGGTTCAACCATCCTCGTTTTTCAAAGAAAACAGGATCATTGCCGGACTGGAACCTATTAAACCAATAAGCAGCCGTCGACTTCCCGACAACTGACTGCGAGACAAGCGGAACTGTTCGAGCTTGTGCCATTCGCAATTGAAACGGTAGCCCTTGCACCGGGCGCAAAACGTGTAGTGACAACCCCGTCCGCCACTCTTGCTGTAGCATGTCAAGCTGTTGATACGAAGCACGAGACACCGCCGGAATCACGCTCGTTTTGCCAAAATGAGTTTGTTCATGGATTGAACGAAAACGAATGGACTGCTCCCTGACATTCTCGTTCAACCTGGCTTCCTGTAATATCCGTTGTTGAAGTAACTCGTATGTCCGCTTATTCCTTGTTGCGCTGGATTCGAAAGGAAGCAGTTGCAACGGGTGTAATGTAATGCGATGCGGCTGCTTCTGCGCTAGCCCGCGTTCGCTTTCTGCCTGAGAAAACTGTTTAGCCAAATGGAACAGCTGCTTAAACCGTTCCCTTACTGCCTGTTGTTTGGTCCGACCAGTATCCGCTGGATGAAGCATGCTTGGCATTAAGGACGTGAACATCCTCGAAAGCTCATTGCTCTGAAGTATCCTCTGTTCCAATGGGATAAAAGTAACGTCAGACAGTGTTTCTAGCATCCACTCGCTTTTTGCTTGCGAATGCTGGCGGCTTCTCGGGAAAACAATCGGCTGTAGAACACGTAGACGTGGATGCGCGATCATCGTCCTTGGTAGCGGTGTTTCTCGACTATACTGCCAGTACAGACTCAGGTTTTTCCACCAGCGACCCCAAAGTTCAGTCTGCTGGGAAGCTACAGACCAATGAATATTTTCACTTTCATGAACGATTCGTCTCGTGATGTCTCTGCCACCAATTCCGGCTTGCACTGTCCACACCGAGCGATCCAAGAATGAACTCGCAGCCTGTCCTTCTGATCTTTTTAGCAAATCAGGAAAAGACCGCGTCCCCATCTCTGGTTCTATCCTTTTGCGGATCAACTGCAAAAAGGAGCGGACTCCAGATTGTTCGAATCGGACTTCGCCAAAACGCGTCGCTCTGAGACGTGGAATTGAAATCGCATCTACTCCTGTTGCTGATTCAGTCCGTATCCGTTCACGTTCATATTGCAAGCTCCTGAGTTCACCAGAATCACCCATTCGTGCTGTTTGTACCCATAATTCCGGCGAAACATAGGGAGTCTCAGGCGTCCAAAAACTTTCACGGACGGTTTCCTTGCTGTCTGAAACCATTGCTTTCAAAAGAGGCGAGGCAAAATCGGCCGGGTGTATCTGCTCTTTGAACCGCCCAAGCGGCAGCCATTTCTCAAGTGAGCCTCCTCGCTGAACCGAAGATTGAACATACCTGGACCAGCGATATCGATCTCTTCCATGTGAGACAACTGTGATCTGCGACAGGTAAACCTTCCCGATTAATTTGGATGACTCCCACTTCCGAAAAAGCTCATGTATGAAAGCAGCTGGTCGTACTTTTCGTCCTGCTCCCGATGCTTGCGTGATCACCGCACGCTCTTTTGACCCTGGTAAACCCGCCTGTCCGTTCGTCAACATTTCTCGATTCAATCCGAGGTAGGAGTCCACTTGTACTCGCATGCGTACATGTATGAAGGTTTGATGAAAGTGGTTTTCCTGCTCTCCGATACTTGGCGAAAAATCACGATGGATCAAAGCAAGGTAGCCGGGATCGCGACCTTCCGCGTGCCGATACTTCTGCATGATGCTCTGTGCAAACCCTTGGCTGGACGCCCTTGGCAGCAGTGATGGACGACGCGAAGGTGGGAGCGCCTTGATCGTTATCATCGTTTCTTTTGCTCCTTGCAGACGGGATAAGGCTTAAAAATACGATTTTAAGCCGTGATGCACGATTTCCAATGTCTCGATGGCCACTTCTCCATGCGTGGCCCGAAACTCCGGTCCAACCCATTTGACCGGATAAGCCCCTTCAAATGCCCAAGCCCCCACGTCATTTCCGTTTGGGTCCATCAGAATGATCGCTCCCTGTTTGCGTTTGCGCTTTTCCGGCGGACCAAAGTGGAACTCCTCATACCATCTCCACAGCTCGTTTGATCTCACAAACCCTCGTTTGAAGACCAGGTTGGGAAACTTGCTGCGTTTCGGAAGCTTGTGGACGAAATGATTCACGCCGCCCTCTTGGTACTCCTCCAACTCTGTTTCGACCGCCAGTCCGGACACTTCACTAAATCCAGCGACCCAGATGCCATCCATCTCCAAGCCAAACGGAAGAAAGTCCACACGAAATCGGAGGTTAGTGTAATACGGATTCTCATTGGCGAACACCAGAATCACCTCCGCTTGAACACATCAAAAACATTTTCGGGTTCGTCATTTTGCTTGCGATTGATGGCGGATATCTCCTCACACCAGCGCCGCCGTTCCTTGTGTTCCATCGACATGATCTCGTCATGAGGCCAGTGAAAATAGTAGGCGATGAAGGCGGCTTCCTCATAGATCTTGTCGACGGGGTATCCACTCATACTCCCTCCAGCGCCCCTGAAAAAGCCATGTCTACCTGAAATTCATGCTCGCATTTCGGGCAAGATGTCTTGAACATCGAACTGTCCAATTCATTGATCTGTCTGTACAGGTTTTGCAGGTACGCGAGATCCGCCGTAAACAGCCGCTCCACCACTCTTGTGTCAATTCCCCGTACATCTCCCAGCTTGGTAATCACTCTCGTCAGCAAAATAATCGTTAAGTAGCCTGGATTTTGCTGGACACGTGGATCACGCATCGGCAAAATTTCGTCGGCTGCCGTCGCCAAGCGCATGACACCCTGCTTGTGCAGGTTTCCTTCTTCATCCACATAGCCGCGCGGGAGCTCGAATTCGTATTCCGTTTTAAATGCCATGATGTCATCCTCCTCATCACCCTCGGCCAGCAAGAGTGACAAAGAAAAACCTTTTCCTTGCCACTCTTAGGCGTCGGGATCTTCTATTATTTCGTGCGTGTCATTCCTTCGTGGGCAATTTCCAACTGCTCAATCGCTACCTCGGAGGACGTACCGTTAAAATCAGGCGCCGTGTATTTGGTCGGCCATGCCTCGATGACCTTCCATGTAGCGACATCATCTCCAGCTTCATTGATGGCAATGATCGTTACCGTTTTGCGTGCGACCTTGCCCTGGATGGTGTCCTGCATCCAGTTGTACAAATCCATCGAATCCGTCACGCCCCATTTCAGCGTGATATTCCCATACTTCGCCAAGCCCGGGAGCTTGCGCGGTGTAATCACCTCATTGCCTTCGCGATACTCGACTACATCCACAGATGCATCAAAGCCCGAAACCTCACTGAAGCCAGCCTGCTGAATCCCGTCCATCTCTACCCGATACCGAAACTTGCGGTATGGATCCTTGCGATCTGCCATACTGTACCCCTTTCTTCACACCGTTTTTCGCCGTGAATTATTGCTGATCGGATGTTTTTTGCGTAATACGGAAGATGACGAACTCTGCTGGTTTGACAGGTGCTACACCAATCACGCAGATCAATCTGCCATTGTCGATATCATCCTGCGTCATCGTGCTTCTGCCGATTTGGATGTAAAAGGCTTCCTGCGGGCTTGAGCCCATCAACGCACCATCTCGCCAGACACGCGTCAGGAAAGAATCGATCGTGCGTTGGACGCGTGCCCACAACCGCTCGTCATTTGGCTCAAATACCACCCAGTTTGTCCCGTTTTTGATCGATTCTTCGAGGAAAATGAACAGGCGGCGCACGTTTATGTACTTCCATAGCCCGTTGGATGACATCGTCCGCGCACCCCAGACGCGAATTCCTTGACCTGTAAACGCGCGAATCAGGTTGACTCCCTTCGGATTCAAAATATCCTGCTCGCCCGTATTGTACTGGCAATCCAGTCCTGTGCAGCCGCGTACGACCTCGTTTGCCGGGGCCTTGTGGACGCCTCGGGTATTGTCGGAGCGCGCGTAAATACCGGCCATGGAGCCTGATGGCGGAATATAGATGTTGCGCTTGTCCAACGGATCGAACACTTGCAGCCAAGGATTGTAGATAGCCGCGTATTGCGTGTCGAAAATATTGCGATGCGTCAACACATCGCTTACTTTTTTCTTGTCACGTGGGATATCGAGGATGGCGAAGCGGCTTTTCAGGTTTTCACAATGAGCCACAAGCGCGAGCTGCACATTTGGGTCTGTCACGCCAGGAATAGCCATAATGCTCACTTCGTCATTATCGATGAAGGCTTGGATTCCGGTACGTTTTCCCGGTCCATGATCCTCCCCCATGTATTCGCCCGCTGACAGATTGGCGACAGAACCGTCGCTGCCCTGCGCCAATGAGATTTGATACAGACCGAATTCCGTCTTTCCGCCCTCGGATTGGGTTTCTTCCGCCATCCCTGAAATGACGGTAAAAGGCGGTATGACTTCTGAGCTCGCTGGGGCGGCACCCGCTTCGACCTCTACGATATTGCTTTTGGCTAGCAGCTTGCTGACATGATTGGCAGCAGAGACATTGAGCGAGCATTTGTCGAACTCTTCGGCCTCATCGTTGTAGAAGACTTGCACCGTGAATTCGCATGTGGACAAAATTTTGACCGGCAGCAGATTGTTATCGATGACGTCTCCTGTAAGCACGGCTGACAGCTCGATCACATTGTCTTGGGAAGAAACCACTTCGCTGTACTGCTTGGTTTCACCGTCAGAGAAAGAAACGACATCACCTGGTTGAAAGCCTGCACTATTTTTCACACGGTACTTAGGAGCATCACCTAGCTGCTCGTAAATCTGCGTTTTTGCCTTGCTCGACGGAATCAGATTTACACGAACCTGATTTCCCCAAGCCCCCGGGTTTTTTGCCATAATCCGAAGGACAGCTCCTTCGCTGTTGCCTTCATTGGAAGCTGGCTTCGCATCTGCTGGCGCTACCCGCATCACATAGCAACGGGAGCCTCCATTCAGAAAGAAGTGATCTACCGCATAGGCGAGATAACGGTATTCGCCAAACGCGTTCTCAGACAAATAGGAACCGAACAACTTGCGGAAATCATTGACACCTGTAATCAGCTCAGGCAATCCCGCAACGGGTCCTTTTTGTGCTAGCCCGATAAAACCGGCCGTGCTCGTACTCGCTCCCTCCATGGGAACGGGGCCGCTATCAAACTCCTCGACATACACCCCTGGTGATAAGTACTCTGGCATCGTAACCTGATTGGAGGGTTCCGCATGTATCAGCAGCAGAAACCTGCAATCAGTCCCTCCCTCCGATTAATTTCATCACTTGCTTCGCCACTTTTGGAAAAATCCGATTTGATACGTGAGGCTTGCTCTATAATCAGGCAGCAGGATGTCTTGGACCGACACCAAACAACTGCCGGATCACCCTATTTGGGTCTGTTCATTTGGATGATACCTATGGAGTGGTTCGTACCGGCTTGAATGGAAAGCTCGGCAAAACCAGCGGCTTCTTCCTGCCGCACTTCAATTTTCATACGCGCATGAGTTTTTTCTAGAAACAACGGAAGGGCAACTACGAATTCTCCTCTGTCGTCGCAGTTCGTTTCGAGCAGTGGGAGTAAGACAGTGCCTCTTGGGTAGGCAAAAGAAAGAGGTTCGGTCAAGGGATAAACCCGACCACTTGGGGGACCTGCAAAACGAATGATCGTCCCTTTGCATGTGGGTGTTTCGAGAAGAAAAGCGTCAGCCAAATCGACTTGACCTTTTTTACTGGCTACGATTAGCTCCGTGGCCTCTTTGTCAGCATCCTCGGCCAATCTCACCGGAGCATCTCGCTCATACGAGATGACGGCTTGCACATAGGCTCCTTCAGCTGGGGAACCATCCTCCACGCAAGCTCTCCCTCGAACAAGGAAGTCTCCTACCTTGAATGGATAGGTTGGACTCGGATGCAAGTAAATGATTCGTTCGGAGTAAGATGTGCTCCCAGTGGTCGAGAAAGAAACGGACTGATCCATATACTCCAGGCTGCTTATGGTGAGCGTGTAAATCCCATCAGGCAAGTCCGTAAAGATATACCATCCATCCCCTTTGCATACAGGCACTTGTGGATGATTCGCCAAGCGAACAGACAAGCTCGAGCCAAAAGGGGTTCCTCTTGTATACATGTCCACCAGACGGACGGCATACGAGAGTACGGAACGAATGCGCACCTGGAAATGCTGATCCATTAACCATGACCTTCCCCTCGTATGCGAATATCCCGTTCCAACACGCGCTTCGTTGAACGCACTCGGGTGGAATCGATATGAACTGGCCCTACCGAGTAGCCGATGGATAGCTTGTACGGAACATGTGG
The DNA here is from genome assembly GCF_005217615.1 of Brevibacillus antibioticus. Lineage (NCBI taxonomy): Bacteria > Bacillati > Bacillota > Bacilli > Caryophanales > Paenibacillaceae > Brevibacillus > Brevibacillus antibioticus. Next base: position 463,970 of record NZ_SZNK01000001.1, on the reverse strand, counting down.
AAAGAGTTGGATGAGTTTATCAACGGGAGGCTGCTCCACGACGACACGAAGCTCTGTATCCATGTTTGCTAGGGAGCCTTGAAGCTGATCGCCACGTAAAATGGCGTTGTCGTAGAGAACCTGCATGGCACGCCCGAGGATGCGGTGCTCGTCTTGCATGCGGGTATGCTGTTCTGCTGGGGAATGGGCGGTCAATATGTAGGATAGATTGACCGTCATTGGGGGATATCGCAACTGATCAGTACCTTCACTGATCATCATGTGCTGCCTCTCCTGACTTTCCCGGATTTCGTATAAAAACAAGGCTAACGCCAAATCTCCTGGCTGAGCAGGCGAGCTTAGACCAATCAGCTCAGGTTGGCTAATCGGCTCCGGCGTCATCTCTTTTCGCAAAAGAGCGAGTAGCGTCTCTCCTACTTCAGCAATGGCGGTGTACTGGCTGATACCCGTTCACCTCGACATTATTTGACAGAATATACTTATCATAACATTGAAATTAATGGTTTTGCATGAATTTTTTATCTAATTTTGTAAAATTACGAATCCCTCCAATACGCACTACCTGTTGGCATACTCCCCCAAATCCTCTTTCAATAGCAGCTTACCCGTCTTTTTTAACTCCTGCTTTGCAGCCGCAATCAAATGACGCATGGAAACGCGCGTGCCTTCCGATGCAGCCAAATAAGAGGCAGCGAGAACCACATTTTTGATCCCGCCCCCCGCAATGTGCAGCTTGGACGCGAGAAACTCAAAATCGATGTCAGCAGCTCGCGGTGTATCGGCCGGGAACATGCTACGCCATATCTCTTCGCGATAGCATGGTTCGGGAAAAGGAAACTTGACCACGTAGTTGATTCTACGCATGAAGGCCTCGTCAAAATTTTGCAGGAGATTCGTTGCCAAAATGGAGACCCCCTCATACTCCTCCATCTTTTGCAGCAAGTAGGCCGTTTCCACATTTGCGTATTTGTCATGCGAATCTTTCACTTCTGAGCGCTTGCCAAAAAGGGCATCGGCTTCATCGAAGAAGAGGATGGCATTGCCGATTCTCGCTTCTGAGAAAATGTGGTGGAGGTTTTTTTCCGTCTCCCCAATGTACTTGCTGATCACCTGCGACAGGTCAATTTTAAAAAGTTCCAGACCCAATTCATTTGCGACAACTTCAGCCGACATCGTCTTGCCCGTACCCGGAGGACCTGCAAACAACATGCTGACGCCCGTACCATAAGAGAGTTTTCTCCCAAATCCCCACTCTCCCAAAACAACATTGCGATAGGTCACCTGATTGCAGGCGTTCCGCAACAAAGTCAGTTGCTCCTCAGGCAAAATCAGATCTTCCCAGCTGTATTTGGGACTCAAACGAGAGGCGTGCTTTTCTAGCCCATGCCTCATTTGCAGGAAGCAAGCTTCATGGAGATGCGTTTTCGTAATGATCCTGTCTTTCGTCTGCATCGCCATCTCATTTGCTCTGTGCAGCGCCTGGTTGATTTGCCCGGCATTCAGCTTGAATTTCCCTGCCAAAACGCCTATGTCAATCTCCTGAGATAAGCTCATGCCTACACGGCCCGTCTCCCATAATCGCCTCCTTTCCGTTTCATCTGGACTAGGCACCTCCATTTCCAGCCAAATCCGCTTCCCCAGAGCGCTTTCCGGCTTCCATTGACTTTTCGCTACAATGGCAATGGGGCCTGAAAAGCTTTCGAGTTCATCCATCACCAGCTGCTTGCGCCCAACTGTTTGGACCTCTTCTGTCAGAAAAACCTCGAACTGATGCAAGCACAGCACACCCCGACGCAGCTGTACCTCCCGCAATACCTGCTGTAATCTTCGTGAAAAAGCTTCCTCGCGGATCAAGCGCTCTGCATCGACGAACAGTATCGGTCGCCTGACGCGATGAAACAGATGCTTGACTCGATGCCTTTTACCAACGCCAGTCGGACCGTGCAAATGCAGGAGAAGCCGCTCTGTATCTGCTCCTGCCGTTTCCCACAAGTTTTCAAAGCGCTCCTGCAAATGAAACGCGCGCTCCCCTACCAAGGGTTCCAAATCTTGACCTGGCAAGCTCCAGGATAGCCAAGGCGGCAGACGGGCATCACCTCCATCCCTTGTCGTCAAAAAGTGCAGCATACGTTCATCCAGCTTTAACGGCCGAGAGAGCCATGAGCCGCTGCCACCCATATCCCCCTCGGTAAAAAGCAGCAGTCGTCCCAGCTTGCTTTTTTGCGCAAACGCTGTCCAGACCTCTATTCTCTCGGTCGCTGTCCGACAAAATAGCTGCATCGCCAATTCGGGAGTAGGTGACTTGCACGTAATATCATCGAGGAGGTAGCCAAACAGCTTTTCGTACTTCCGATCCAGCTCGACGGCCAGGCAAAGAAATAAACAGCCCAGCTCGAAGTAATTGAGTGAAAAAGCGTCTGCCACTTCCAGAATCGGTACGCTACCCGCTTCTTGCATGTGCAGGGCATGAAGTCGTTCCTCGCATGCGACCAGCCGCTCTGTGAAGGCTTCCCATAGCTGTGTTGCTGGCGGGGCTGCCTCGAGCAATTGTACGACTTCTTCCTCTGTGACAATCACCCCCCTCATTTGATCAAGCGGATAATCATCCCCCTGCTGTGCTTGCACGGCCAACAAGCGCATCAGATGAATATCCAGCCATCGAAGCATCTCTTCGTAATAGTTCCACTGGTTGTGATTCGGTTCGGGACTAGTCATCTCGCTTTTTCACCGCTCCTACGATATTTTCAATTCGCCAGACCAATCTTGTTCGGCTCCTTTTTGCGCGTATTCGTCACATAAGTAGAAATACTGCCGCGCCGCCTGATCCCAACGGTTTTGCTTAATGACGGACAGAAAAGCGGAGCGTGCATCGTGAAACCTCCCATTCTGATACATCGCAATTGCTTGCTCAAACAATTCCTTCGTCTCCTCCTTGTGCGCACGAATCTGCTCAGCGTCCCCCTCGTACACGTCGTACAAATGCATCGGCTGAGCCTCTCCCTCAATATGCACCCAGCCTAAATCACGATATCGGTACGGCGTGCTCTCTCCCATCTCGGCAAACAGCGAATCGGACATCAGGATGCTGACCCCGAGCGTTTCCGCCATCTTTTCCATTTTCTCCACCATGCGGACATGATCCGATATGATCGCAGCCTCCAGACGCGTCGCCTCGCCAATAATCCCTAGCATCAGCGAACCATGATGCAGCGCAACCCGTAATTCAATCGGATCGTATCCTTTTTCCGCCCGTTGCTCGTTATAGTCTGCTAACGTACGGCGCATCTGTACCGCCGCATCCAACGCATCTTTTGCCTCTCTTGGATAGACAGCAAGCACCCCGGGATCGAGATATTCGGTAATCATTCCTTGATTCTCGTTCACAATCGGAGCAAACCGCTTGAGAAACGCATTGATGACACGGAAGGTCGTCTCTGGTCGCAGACGATGAGAGATGGCATGAAACGATTGCAGACTCATCCGCATAATCGCCATTTCCCGCTCCACCTGATCGCCCAGCTCTACGTCGAGTATGCTTTCCTTCCCGAGAAAATGGATAAACTGCTGCGGCACAAAGCGATTGTTCGCCTCGCTCATCCTCGTGATATTCGAGATGTACTGACGAATGCGCTTCGCCATTTGGTTGAAGCTTTCTGCCAGCTTTTGAATTTCATCCATGGAGCGAACCCTGGCCACTACACTGTAGTCGCCTTTTCCCATATGGGAGACGTTCGTTTGGAGATTGCGGATGTTTCGGTATGTCAGCCACGAGAAAAGGAAAAATAGACTCGCACAAATCGACCAGACCAGCGCAGCGCCACGGCCGAGCTCACGGGACATTTCGTTGTGCTGTATGCGGACCCCGTTCATTTCCCTGCCTAGCTCCAACACACCGGATAGCTTGCCTGAAGAGTTGTATATCGGGGCCATCGCGTACATCCAGTAGCCTGTCCGATCCTGAGCTTTACCCGAGACGATTTCCCGTTTCATGACCACACTGCGGAACTCGTCATCAATGGCCACATTCTCAAACACTTCTGCGCTGTCATTGTCATCCATCATGAGAAACAATTCGCCATCTTTGTATTTGTAAATCGTTTTATACAGCCCCCTGTTCACATTCACATCATCTGGGACCTCCAGTTTTTTCAGGTTGGCCTGTACTGCTTGATAGTCCGCATTCATGTAATCAATGGCCCCGTTGATTCCATCCAGCTTGTCCCCTTCAATCAGCGTAGAAATCACATAGGCTTGGAGACGAAGATCGGTTTGATTTTCCTGCTCCATAAACGAGAAGGTCAGCTTCGTTCCCTCCAGTTGAAGGAATACAGGGACAACAATGAGTGGGGCGATCACAATCGTTTGTTTGATAATCAACGGAATCCGGAAGAGGCGAAACAACAGAAACTGAATGACACCAAACAGGAGAATTTCCACACCCAATCCGATCCACCAGGCCCATTCCTTCAAGCGGTCTCTTTCGGATACAGACGGAGCCGTGAGCTTGGTCATCACATTTCCTTGTTGATCCAGGAAGGCGAGTTGACTATCTGTGACGACTACGATGTCATACTTAGGAGTTACAGCAAACGCCGTTAGGGCACTGCTATCGCTCGAGTTGATCTGCTCGAATGTTTTGGAAGGCACCATCAAGGCGATTTCATCTGGATGTGCGGGATCGAAGCGTTCCATGACATTTTGATCAGAATTGTAGAAAAGAAGACGACCTGCTGGCCCCACTTTGACATGATCGGGGACGGTACGATTCGTTTCCGAGCGTTCGGAGTGAATGTAGAGCGGACCTTTTACTTGAGCTTCTCCGCTTCCTTGGGGAACATCGACCTGAAAAAACTCTCCACGCTTGGTAGTGACATAGGTATGACGCGGGTCTACTCCTGTGATTTCATTAACGTATACTTCATTCGGCAATTGGATTTGATAGAGTTGTGTGGGGGATGAATCAGAGGGTACAAATTGATAGGCAATCACTTCAGGATGTTGATAAACATAAAAATAAAGACGATCTTTTGCGACTTGCAGGGAGCGTACCTTGCCAATTCGCTTGTACGGGCTGTTCGCTCCATAGGAATCTTCATACACGACTTGTTCGATTTCTCCATCTGGCGACATTCGCACGATTCTCTCGGATACAGTCCGCAAGCCAAAGCTATCGAGCTTTGTGATCAGCACGTACGCAAATCCTTCTTCGTCGATGGCTACCTCTGTGAAATTTTCCAAGCCCTCTTCTGGATTTTGCTCCAGGACTTGCTGGTACCGTAGCGTCCGATCGGGGTACAGGGTAGTCAGCTTTTGGTGTCCATCCGTTATGAGGACGACATCCTTTTGACTATTGACCGCGATGCTGTTGATCCCTTGAAACGGTTCGTCCTGCTTCCCGCTTCGATCCATGTTCCAAGCGAGCAGCAAGCCGATCCCAACAAATACAATCAGCAGTCCAGTCAACCAGGAATACTTCTTGTTATTTCCCATCGTTTGCGGTTCTCCCATCTCTCGAAAACGTATTTTCGAAAATGATACCAAGCAACATTATACTAAAAATTACAAATTTCGCTATACATCTTCTCTATTTGACATTTATACTACTATACAGATTGATTTTCAATATCTTACCAGATGACTTTTGAAAAGGAGTTGGCTTCATGGGACAACTCGTCTGCGGAGGAGCCATGCTACAGTGCAGCTTCGGTGCTGCTCCCAGTTCACTCATGGTGCTCCCGGTGAATCGCGTCACAACCAGTATGGCGATCGCAAACATTATGGACAATAAACCGATGGTAAACGTCCTTCCATTCGGGATGTGCAATACGATGTCCAACCCTCAGGTCGCAGCAGCCACAGCGGCGAAGCTGGGCGTTTTCACTCCTGTCCCCTGCGTTCCTGTCACTGCCGCCCCTTGGGTTCCTGGCTCCCCTACTGTTCTCGTAGCCAACATGCCCGCCCTCAATCAAACCTCCAAGCTCATGTGCAGTTGGGGTGGCGTCATTTCGATCACGAACCCCGGACAAGCGACGATTCAGGTTCCCTGACAGGTAGGGAGGTTACGATATGGACAAACAACTCCAAAAGCTAACGGAACAAACGATTGTCGACCCGCTCACCCATCCGCTCAAAAAATGGGGGCAGGATTGGATAAAAAAAGGAGCCGCCCTCCCCAAGCAAGCCCTCGATTGGATCAAGAACGGCATTGCCGGACTATTCACCAAAAAAGAAACTTCACTCAACGATTACGTGCATATCGGCCGTTTTTACATTGCCAAACGCTTTCTCATTTTGACAGGACTATTCCTCCTTGTCCTGGCCTACTTTCTTTTCATCAACCCTCCCGATGCTCTTAACCGCTTTTTGCAACGTCCCATCGTCATTCATTTAAAAACTCCCAATCAACAGATTTCCGACACGGGTTTGGCGATCATTTACAACCCGGAAGGCACGATGATCTATACGGGCCAGCTGGTCGATGGTCTGTATGACGGAAAAGGCGAGCTCTATGACGACAATGGGAAGCTTCTATACAGCGGAGAATTTAAAAGCGGCACTCCGCAGGGCTTCGGCAGAGGATACCGGAAAGGCGTTCTCGTCTATCAAGGCGGGTTTGATAATGGCGTATACGCAGGTCAAGGAGCGTTTTACAACGACAACCAGCAAGTTGTTTTTCAGGGAGATTTTAAAAATGGGAAGCTGGATGGAGCCGGTCAGGAATTGTACACAAACGGCGCAATCAAATACGAGGGCGCTTTTCAAAACGGCGTGTACAACGGAGCTGGCAGGCTTTTTACGAAGGATGGAAAGCTGCTCTACGATGGACTGTTTGACAATGGATTCTACGGGGGCGAAGGTACCGATTACTACGAAAACGGGCTCGTGCAGTACAAAGGGCAATTTGTGGACGGCAGATACAACGGGGCCGGAAGTCTTTTTGATCGGGATGGCAAGCTCGTGTATGAAGGTCATTTTCGAAACGGGCACTTCAATGGAGCCGGAACCAAATTCTCCACCAGTGGCAGCATCGTCTATCAAGGTGATTTTTTGCTGGGTGTGTATCACGGACAGGGCGAGCTGAAAGAAGCAAGTGGCGTAACACTGTATAAAGGCGGTTTTTCCGAAGGGCATTATCACGGAACGGGAGAGCTTCGTTCTGCTGAAGACGCTCTGTTGTATCACGGGCAATTTCGGGCAGGTGCCTACGACGGCATCGGGGTGCTCTACGACAAGGAAGGCTTGCCTCTATATAAAGGTTTTTTTCGCGAGGGGCGCATTTATTTGCCAGGATTCATTGGTATCTCCCGGAGCAAGCTGGAGGAAATCATGGGCAAGCCCGACGATGACACACCGAAGGAAGTCGAAGGTGCTGTCCCTCCTCCTGCCGAACAAAAAGCACCCGAAGTTCCACCAGCGAAGATTACCACCCTATCGCCGCAAAAGCTGGCCTATCGTGAAATGAACATGGCTTTTACACTTGAACCAGCACCTGGACACCCTAGCAAGCAAATTGTCACTGCTGTCCACGTCTATCACCCACAGGTCATCTCGATCGTCAAAGAAGATCGGAACGAGCTCGACAGCAAAGCGGCCATTTTGCCTAAGACATCCTCCACGTACGCTAACCGTACTGGCGCTATCACGAGCTATTTAATCGACCCGTTTCTGTATCTCTATTTCTATCAAGCACAGCAAAAAGAACCCGTACAATTGGACGTGACAAAAGTAGAGGGGGTGTAATCATGCGACGCTATGAAACTAGCAAGCCGTCTATGGGTGCGACCCATGAAAAATCGGGTGCACCTGTTTCCAGGCCCATGCTCCAAATGAATCAGGTCCAAAGAAAGACGAGTCACTCTTCCCACATCCTTTCTCTGCAAAAGACTCTTGGCAATCAGGCTGTGCAGCGCATGTTCGCGAAGACTCCCTTACAAAAATCGGAGAATCTCTCTTCCGGCAGCGGTCGCTCCCTCCCTGATTCCGTCCAAGCAAAAATGGAGAATGCTTTTCACACTGATTTTTCAGATGTACAGATTCATCCAGAATCGTCTGTTGCCTCCCAAATCGGGGCGGTTGCCTTTGCCCAAGGGAATGACATTCACTTTGCCCCGGGGACGTATCAGCCAGAGACGCAAAGCGGTCAGCAGCTACTCGGTCATGAGCTGACACACGTGGTTCAGCAACGACAAGGACGGGTAAAAGCGAACGTTCCTGATTCCAGCTTGCCGATCAATGACGATCCTGCTCTCGAAGCGGAAGCGGATCGCTATGGGTCACTGGCTGCTGCTGGTACCATGACGGATGGTACAGGTACGGATGCTTCTGGTTCTATTTCATCCCCCATTATACAAGGTACTTGGGATGAAGCTTTAAAAGATGCACGAAGAATGTGGGTTAAGCATGTGGATAAAACCAATGACTTGCATGACGGCACAGTCAGTGAACTTTTTGATAATGTTGACTACTTAACCTTCAATGACAAAGTGCGCTTCAGCTATAGTCTGCATTCCAAAATTTCCGATATTTTTTCAGTTACAGGCGGGAACTATACAGAACTTGAAGAGGCTCAGCGCCTTTTGGGAGAGGAAATCACGCCTTTTTTCGGTCAGGATAAGGACAATGATCCTGACATCGATTACAGCTACTGGGAGGAGCAAGAAAACGACAACGATGAGACAGTCCACATGATGGACGAAGACGAAGAGAATTCAAATGTTTTACACGTGGAAAAACGCGTTGCGATGGAGATCAAGACGATCAGCTCCCATGATGATTTACAAATTAACGCACGTATTCACGAGGCGATCGGTCAATTGGATAAACGACGCGATACCGGTCAATATGATGAATACGTCATCGTCATTCAAAAGTATCATCCAGAAAATCCTTGGCCGTACACCAAAATGGAAAACCGAGCGGCTGCCGAACTAGGCGATCTCAAGCAAAGGGCTATTCAAAGATTGGGGAGCATGACCAATCTGCCCAACTATAATATCAAGGTTATATTCCGCGGCATCACCAAAGGTACACCCACAGGCGGAACAGGTGGCGTAAATCCTGCATTCATTATCCCGGAACACATCCGCTATTCGAATATGCAATCGTATTCGTTGGCGTGTTACTACTGGGGTGAAATCGGGGCAGGGTGGCTGGTAGATGATCCTGTTCGCGAATAACATGATAAAACGACAGCCACGCAAAATAAATGGCTGTCGTTTCACTTTTGACATTAGTACAATCGATTCGTATAGCTGTCTTGCAAGCCCTCTGCCACTTCTTTTGCCGTCACACCCGGAAGCTTCACATGATCCGCCAGCATTTGTGCGACATTAGGAGTCGTCCCTTCTGCCGGCCAGGACTCCGGCTTCCATAGACCAGAGCGCATAAATGCCTTCGCACAGTGGACGAAGCACTCCTCTACCTTTACGCCAATCCCAAGCGTAGGCGCCTTCCCGTTTACCGCCATCTTCGCGAGTATTTCTTCATCGCGAATAATGCAAGCCTTGCCATTCACCCGGAACGTCTCTTCCAACGTAGGAATTAAAAAGATAAGCCCAATATGCGGATTGACCAAAATGTTCGTGATGGAGTCCATCCGCTTGTTTCCTGGGCGCTCAGGGATGACGAGATGGTGATCATCGATGACATGCACAAACCCAGGTGCATCTCCGCGTGGCGAAGCATCGCAATGACCATCTTTGTCTGCTGTGGCAATGATGAGAAATGGCGCTTGGGCAATATAATTGCGGCTATGGTCATCCAGTTGGGGTATCGCCTTGTTCTGTACGAGACGACTTGGCTCTCCGACCATTTCGCGCAGCTGCTGCTCTGACGTAATAACATCACGGAAAATTCCGAATCCTGACATGACTAGCCCCTCTTTTCTCTGCTTGTTCGAACCTGCCACCATCATACCATAATTGTCCATTCGCTTTTTATGATTATGGCAGAAGCAGGAAAGCCAGTGGGGTAACAAACAGCAGCGTCAGGATTGTACGCTCTACCCAAATCACTAGAAGCTTTGGAATACTAATCGGAATCTCGGTAGACAAAATGCAAGGAATCGTAGCGGAAAAGAACAGGATAGTAGAAACCGAAACAACGGCAATGACAAACTTGGTGACCAGAGGCGCTTTTACCACTAGTAGTGCGGGTAAAAACATTTCGGCAATTTCGATCGCTGACGCTTTTGCAGCCAGCATTGGCTCTGGTATTTGCAAGAGCCATGTTATTGGATAGAACAAGTAGCCCAGCCAGTCAAACAAATGGGTAAATTCGGCCAGCACCAACCCGAGCAAACCGACCGACATGATGGACGGAAGAATACTCATGGTCATGATAAAACCATCCCGCAAGTTCTCCCAAATGTTCCGTGTAAGCGGCAGTGCTTTTCCCGCTGCATCCATTGCTTCCATCCACGCCTGGCTCAGCCGTTTTTCCTTGATTACTTTTTCAGGATCACCGTTGTCCTGGTAATACGCATCGCTCATGTTGGACAGCGGCCAAATACGCACAGTCACTGCGGTTACGAGAAACGTCACCACGAGCGACACCCAGAAGTAAAGATTCCAGTAATTCATCAAATCCAATGTTTTTGCGATGACGATCATAAATGTCGCGGACACAGTGGAAAAGCCTGTTGCAATAATGGCTGCTTCTTTAATCGTATATTTGCCTTCTTTGAATACCCGGTTCGTGATCAAAAGACCGATCGAATAGCTTCCCACAAAGGATGCCACCGCATCTACTGCAGAGCGGCCAGGTGTTTTCCAAATCGGGCGCATGATCGGTTGTACCAGAACCCCAATAAACTCCAAAAGGCCGTAGCCAACCAACAGAGCCAAGAACACGGAGCCGATTGGAACCACCATGCCTACGGGAATCACCAGCTTTTCGAAGAGAAATGGCCCCATATTCTTGTCCAGCAGCCATGCAGGACCCGCCTGAAAATAAATCAACAGAGCGATAGGCACACCCAGTACTTTTAGCGCCGAAAAGACGAGGTTTACTTTGCTCTGCTTCCAACTCCCCGTCACAAACGGATAAATGGCCCCAAGCACAATCACAAGCAAAGCGTACACGGGTATTGCACCCGGCATGAATTGCCGAACCCATGTCACGATGTGATCGAGCATAATTGAGCTTGTGTCATTAACGGTAACAGGAATAAAAAAGACGAAGATACCAATGAGGCTACAAACAAAAAACTTCCAAGCATGTGTGGTGGATACGGCTTGCTGACTAGGATGCGGCGCAAGATTGCTGTTCGACATATTGCCCATACATGTCCCCCCATTTCAAAGACAAGCCGGCCCCCTCCACTTCTATCCGTTTTTCTTTTGTTCTCTTTCGTATTACGCCAGTCTGCCCTCGGCAACGACAATCGTTCCGTTTTTGATGACCGTGTTTACGTGGTTGATTCCATACCGATATTGCAAGGTCATGAAATCAGGAACATCAAAAATCGTAACATCCGCTTTTTTCCCCACCTCAAGGCTACCGACTTCATGCCCGCTACGGATTGCGTGAGCAGCATTGATGGTAGCTGCTGTCAGCACCTCGGCTGGGGTCATCCCCATTTTTAGGCAACCCAGATTCATGATGAGTGGGAGCGAAACCGTTGGAGACGAGCCCGGATTGCAATCCGTTGAAATCGCGACAGCTACGCCACGATCAATCATTTTCCTGCCATTTGCTGACTCTGCCATCAGGAAAAACGCCGTACCGGGCAGTAACACAGCGATAACACCCGCTTCTGCCATCTGTTCAATCCCCTTGTCTGAGGCACGCAACAAATGATCCGCAGATACCGCTCCAACCGAAGCTGCTAGTTCTGCCCCTTCGTACGGTTCGATTTCGTCCGCATGAATCTTTGGCAATAGCCCATGATGGACCCCTGCTTCGAGAATGCGGCGGGATTGCTCCGGGGTGAATACGCCTCTTTCGCAAAATACATCGTTAAAAACAGCCAGCTTACGTCGAGCGACCTCCGGGATCATTTCCTCGATGACCACATCTACAAACGCTTCCGGATTTTCCTTGTATTCACGTGGCACCGCATGTGCACCCATGAAGGTACTGACGATGTCGATGGGATGCTCCTCGTGCAACTGCTTGGCGACCTCGAGCTGCTTCAGCTCATCTTCCAAAGTCAGGCCGTAACCGCTTTTCGCCTCGACGGTTGTGACCCCATGCAACAGAAATTGATCAAGACGATGCTTGCTCTGGGCAAACAGCTCTTCGTGAGTAGCTGCGCGCGTTGCTGCGGTGGTCGAGTGAATGCCGCCGCCATTGTTCATAATCTCCATATAGGTCGCACCATTTAGCCGCATGTTAAACTCGTTTTGCCGACTGCCCGCGTGCACCAGATGTGTATGCGGATCGATCAGCCCTGGCGTGACCAGCTTGCCCGAAGCATCGATGATTTGTGCCTCATGCGCACGGTCTCGATAGTGAAACGCCAGCTCTTCATCTGTTCCCACACGTCGGATAACGCCGTCTTCCAGCCAGATGCTTCCGTCCTCGATGATCGACAACTCATTCATTTGCGCTCCTACTACCGGGGAAGAGGAGCCGCCAGCCAGCGTGGCAAGCTGACTGGCGTGGCGAATCCATACAGGTTTTGTCATGGCTCTTACTCCTTCATCATCGGAATGGTAACGCCTTTTTCCTTGGCTGTTTGAATCGCGAGTTCATACCCTGCATCGACATGTCGGACGATGCCCATGCCTGGATCGGTCGTGAGGACGCGCTCCAGACGACGTGCTGCTTCTGGTGTTCCGTCAGCCACGATGACCATTCCTGCGTGGAGAGAGTAGCCCATACCAACGCCGCCTCCGTGGTGAACAGATACCCAGCTCGCTCCACCTACCGCATTGATCATGGCATTGAGAATCGGCCAGTCTGCAACCGCGTCGCTGCCATCCTTCATTGCTTCCGTCTCGCGGTTTGGCGAAGCGACAGAACCGGAGTCCAGATGGTCACGCCCAATGACGATAGGGGCCGAAAGCTCACCGCGCGCCACCATCTCATTGATGATTTGACCAAAACGCGCACGCTCGCCATAGCCTAACCAGCAAATGCGGGAAGGCAGTCCCTGGAACTGAATACGCTCCTGCGCCATGCGAATCCAGTTGCAAAGATGCGTGTTGTAGGAAAACTCGCGCAGAATGACTTCGTCTGTCTTGTAAATATCCTCAGGGTCACCGGACAGTGCTACCCACCGGAATGGCCCCTTGCCCTCACAAAATTGCGGACGAATGTAAGCTGGCACAAAGCCAGGGAAACGGAACGAATCCTCCACACCCTCGTTTTTTGCCACCTGCCTGATATTATTGCCATAGTCGAAAGTGACTGCTCCCTTTTCCTGCATGGCAAGCATCGCGCGAACATGCTCAGCGATGCTTGCTTTTGCGCGGGATTCGTACGCTTTCGGATCGCGTGTACGCAGTTCGGCTGCTTCCTCCATTGACATGCCAATGGGAATGTAGCCATTGAGTGGATCATGCGAGGAGGTCTGGTCCGTCAGCACATCCGGGATAAAGTCACGAGCCAGCATGGCATTCAACACTTCGGGAGCATTGCCCAACAAACCGATGGAAATGCCCTTTTTGTCGCGTTTCGCTTCTTCCGCCAAACGGATCGCTTCATCCAGACTATCTGTCATTACATCCAGGTATTTCGTGTCCAGTCTGCGTTGGATACGGGTCGGGTCCACCTCGATATTGATACTCACACCGCCATTGAGCGATACGGCCAACGGTTGCGCGCCACCCATGCCGCCCAAGCCTGCTGTGACGGTAATCGTTCCGGTCAACGTGCCTTCAAAATGCTGGCGTGCCAGCTCTGCAAACGTCTCATACGTTCCTTGTACGATGCCCTGGCTCCCAATGTAAATCCAGCTTCCCGCTGTCATTTGTCCGTACATCATCAAACCCTTTTTGTCTAGCTCGTGGAAATGCTCCCAATTTGCCCAGGCAGGCACCAGGTTCGAGTTTGCCAGCAGCACACGCGGCGCATCGGTATGCGATTTGAATACAGCAACTGGCTTCCCAGACTGGATGAGGAGTGTTTCATCGCTCTCTAACGTTTGCAATGTTTTGACAATCGCATCGAAGCATTCCCAGTTCCGTGCCGCCTTGCCAATCCCACCGTATACGACCAGATCCTCTGTACGCTCAGCTACATCAGGATTGAGGTTGTTCAAAAGCATGCGCAGCGCCGCTTCCTGCACCCATCCCTTTGTATGTAATTGGGTACCTGAAAAAGCTTGGATCATTTGCTCAACGGTTTGTGTCGTCGTCATCATTTCCACCTGCTTTTCTAAAAGGATGTATTTCTTAGCTCCATTGTAAAAAAGCACGGAAAGACAAAAAAGGCACCGCGCTTTCGATTTGGTGCCTCTAATTTCGATTCACTTGCAACCGCATTCATGGTTTGACAAAAAAATCTGTCTTTTCTTTCGATTTCTATCTTTTCTTCTGATTTCGTAACAAACGTGGAGTTGTCCCTGTCTTTTCCTTAAAAATTTTACTGAAATAATTGGCGTTAATGAATCCGCACCGCTCTGCCACCTCTTGAACAGACATGGATGTCTCAAGGAGCAATCGGCGTGCTTCTTTTACCCGCAACGATGTGAGTATCTGGCGAAAAGAGCTTCCTTGCTTTTGGGCGAGCAGCGTACTGAAATAGGAAGGGCTACGGTCGATATAGCGTGCGACTTCCTCCAGACGCAACGCAGGATCGGTGTAACGTCCTTCTATATAGCGAATCGCCTGTTCCACGACATCTACACGGGACTCGTCGATGGGAGTATGAGCGGCATCAAGAAGCTGATTGATGAACAGCAGCAGTTCCACTACGATCCGATACAAGATCGGCGAGTACAGAATCGTTTCGAAAACCCGGTGATACTCTTCTTCCAAAGGTGCAGAGTCAAGACCACGTGATATCATGTACCGTCTGACTTGGGCCAAAATACTCGTCAGCCGAATACGCAACAGTCCTGGCTCTGGATAAGGCTCTTCCTTGTAAAAGAAGTGTGTATACAGCCACTGCTTCAACTCCTCCCGATTTCCTTCATCCAGCATTTCAACCCACGTGCGCTGTTCGGCGGGTGTCAAAAATGGGTCAATCATCGTCCAATTCACACGATTGTCAACGATCGTCACTTGCCGATATCCTTTGAAAAAGCGCACTTGCAGGGCTTGGCTCGCTTCCGCATACGTTTCGTTCAAGCTCTGCTCATGGTTGCTTGCGTCATACATAACCAAAAAGAGCGGCGCATCATTGTTTGCTTCCCAGTCCATCAGCAAACGCTTGCCCATTTGGTGGAGCGTAGAAGGCGAGACCGCAGCATCCATGGGAAAAACACCCACAATGGTCTCCCCTAACGGCAAAAGATTTGGTTTGTCGCGAAACGGATATTCCTCAAAAAAGCGCAGCAGTTCCGGATGCCGCTTCGGATCCTCCAATTGAGCCAGCATGAGCGAATAAGACTTGGCTTGTGTATGCCCAGGGAAAAACAGGTCAAGATATGAGACATCCCTGTTGTTGTCTGATCCCGTTCCCTTCACTTCGTTCATTCGCTTCCGATCCAAGCGCTCCTGACAGCATCTCGTCAAGATTCTCCTGATGTATTCCGGTGTCTGTGGCTTCAGCCATAGATCACGTGCAAAAAGTCCAATCCCCTGCATCGCACGCTCGAACGTCGCCTCTGATGTGCTCACCACAACGGTCGGACGATACTGATCCACCAGAAGCTTCAGCCGGTCCCACTGCCCGCGCCCGATCATGTCCAGTTCAATACAGAGTACTTCCGGTGTATGCGCTTCCATCATTTCGAAAACGTCTTCCATGGTTCCGGCACTATGCACCCTGTCATACGGAATGGCATAGCTGTTGACGAGCCATCCGATCCCGATTCGTTCGTTCTGGTCTCGATCTGCTATCAAAATGCTGGGCATAAGCCGTCCTCCTCGACCATTACCTAATGAACTAGCAAAAGAAATACCAGCCTAAAGAGAATGGGCTGGTATTAGTTTACCATATTGACTGCTATCAGTCCGTCTTCAAAAGCCTTACATGAGTCTTCCACTCATCGGGACCTGGAAGTGGCATGATCTTGGCGTCTTGCCAGTCTGTTGGTTTCGCGTTCGGGATGAACTGATGCTGGGACCCCGCATTTGAGTTACTTGAAGAGTGTGCACTTACAGTAGTTGCACAAGCAAGCATCCCTATCAATAAAAGCTTGGTGAAGATAAACTGTTTTTTCAAGGACTACACCTCTTCCCCCTCGTATTCATTACCCGTAAGACGTGGACAGAAGAGTTTTGTTTCATCGAAAAAAGGATGCCCATAAATGGACAACCTTTTCTCCTTCACGTTTTACTTATTGAGAGGATTTTCGATCATGGTTCCCATCACATGATCCAGAGGAATAAAACCAATATCGCGGGAATCTGTGCTGTGATTCCGGTTATCTCCCATGACAAAAACATGATCGGCTGGAACCGTGATCTTTCCGTCTGCTACATAATCCATCGTTTCTTTGATGTACGGTTCGTTCAATGCCTCACCGTTTCGATACACCTTGTTGTCTTTGAACTCCAGTACGTCGCCTGGTCTTCCAATGACCCGCTTGACATACATCGTGTGATCATCGCCTTGACCTGTGGCCAGCGACACCAAGGGATGCCCCATGATATCGTCCATCAATGTACGGTTTCGCTCTACCCGGCTGTCGATCACGACAATATCGCCGTAATCTGGCAAATAAGAAAACGTGTGTGATAGTTTAGACACATATATGCGCTGTTCGTCTTGTAAGGTAGGGTCCATGGAATGCCCATCAACTTTGAACGGTTGAAATACAAAAATTCCGAGGACAAGAGCGAAAACGACAGCAAAGGTTATCGATCGAATCCATCCCAAAACTTCTTTCATTTTCTTTTGGCACTCCTTCCTTTTACCATTCTATTTTTTGTATCGAAACCATCATAACACATTATCCGCCCAATCCCAAAAAATCGGCCAGCAGCAAAGATCAGGTGATACCGTACTCGCGCAGTTTCCGAAACAGCGTTGCCCGGCTTATGCCTAATAGCGCAGCTGCTTCTTCTTTTCTTCCGTTTCTATCGCGGATTTGTTGCATCGCCGTATCGATTGCTGCTCGTTCCAATTCTTTCAGGATAAGTCCTTGCTTTTGCCAGTCAAATGGCCCCTGACTTTCCTCTAAAGAATGTGGGGAAGATTCACGCAGCATTCCTGTTCGAATGGGCAAGCTCGCGGGCTGAACCCAAGAGGTTGCTTCCATATTGACCGCATATTCGATTACATTTTCCAACTCTCGGACGTTTCCTCTCCAATCGTGATGAAACAGGACGTTTTGCGTCTCTTGGGAAAAGCCGAGCAACTTTTTCCCCACCCGATTCCCATGCCCCAATAGGATATCATTCGCCAAAGGCAGTATATCCTCTCTACGTTCTCGCAGCGAGGGTAAGTGGATGGGAATCACATGCAAGCGATAGTACAGGTCCAACCGAAACACCCCCGCGTCTACCCGCTCCTGCAAATCCAGATGGGTCGCTGCAATGATCCTTGCCGCAAAGCGTATGGGCTTGCCGTTTCCTCCTATTCGGTACAGTTCCTTTTCTTGCAAGACGCGCAGTAGCTTACTCTGTAAATGCATAGACATATCCCCGATTTCATCGAGGAACAGTGTGCCTTTTCCTGCGACCTCAAACAAACCCGGTTTTCCACCTTTTCGTGCTCCTGTGAATGAGCCTTCCTCGTAACCGAACAACTCGCTTTCCATCAAATGCTCAGGGATTGCGGCGCAATTAATCGAAAGGAACGGCTCGTTACGGCGCGGGCTTGCCTTATGAATCGCTCTGGCAAAGAGCTCCTTTCCAGTTCCACTTTCACCTTGGAGCAGGACCGTCGAATCACTGGCTGCTACACGTCTTGCCACTTCCTTTGCCTGTACAATCGCAGGACTGTTTCCACCAATCATCCGAAAAGGGTCGGGCTCCGAGTATCCACTCACCTGCCTAGCGATTTGCACGACTTCCTGTACATCATCTAGCGTAATCACCCATTCTTTGACCGTTCCTGCCAGTAGAATGGGCTTGATGGCAAACAAAAATGTCTTGTCCTCCTGACCGATAGACAAAACGACCTGCTTTGGCGCAGACTGCGCGACATCTGCACGACGAATAGCATCGATCCATTCTACCGCCTGACTGTCGTCGTGATCGAGCAGCAAATATTGACGGGCACGCTGGTTCGCCTGAATGATCCGATTGTCTTGATCGACGAGAAACATAGCCTTGTCCATTTCATCCATGACGACACGCAGCTTTTCTACCGTATGCAACTGCTCGACGTACAAATAGTGCTCTTTTAGCTTAATGGCGATCAGCTCGGCCATTTTTTGCAAATAGGTCAATATCGCATCCACATCTGTAAACAACCGCTCGCGCTGCTCCTCATCAAAAGCGAGCAGGCCGATCACACCTATATTTTCATTGTCTAATTGTATCGGGCAGCAAATCTCTCCCGTCTCCGTGCAATTTCCATAATGCATACAGGGACGACACCGCTCATCCTGCCCCGGATGCCTAATCACAACAGGATGCCCGGCGAGCAACGACTCTCGGTATATATGATCCTCTCCTGCCATCGTCCGCAAAACCCCAGCCTCATTCTTCCCCGTCCCTGCGATCCGCAAAAACTGACTGTCCGCAATCTCTACCTCTACGCGCAGAACGGATGCAACAGCCGAAGCAATCTGTTGCACACTTTCTTGAATATCTCGCAAGGGCATTTGGCTTCCCCTCCCGTCAATCTCTTGCCTACATTATAGCGCATCACAGGAGAAGCCAGCCCGACTTCAAACGGCTCTCGCAAAAATGACAGCTCGGCGCTTGCTTAAAACGTCTCATCTTCAGATTTACGGAGTCGATACGGATTAAGTTCTGCAACCAATGAAATTAGTTCGTTTCGATTGATCGCCACGTTCATTTTGTCATATCCTCCTCTTCTCGGCATGCTCCTTCCCAGATAATGCGTCTGTATATATCCTGATCCGTATCACCTTCCGTACTAAAGCACAGAACAACGGAATTTTTATTCAAGCCAAGCTGCTCACGCTGTTGATGATACATGGGCTTGCTCATCAAAGCAGCGAGTAGCCCTACCCCGACTGCTCCACTTTCCCCGCTCACAATAGAAGGGTCGCCTCCCGTCGGTGCCGCAAGTATACGCATGCCGTTTGCCGCCACGTAATCGGCACAGCTGACGAAGAAGTCTGCATGCTCCTGCAAGATCTCCCATGCCATTGGATTCGGCTCGCCACATGCCAGACCTGCCATGATGGTTCCGAGCTCTCCCGTAGCTGCATGTGGTTGTCCGTCATTCTTTTCTGCTGAGAGGACCATGCAATTGGCACTATGCGGCTCTACAATCACGGTTATTAGGTCCTTGTTTGCTTGCGCCGCTACGAAATGTCCCAAGACTGCGGCGGCCATGGAACCGACTCCTGCCTGCAAGATTAGATGCGTCGGCTGTTTGGTGTCAGTGAGGGCTGAGAGTTGTTCCATGGCTTCTGTAACCATCGTTGTATAGCCTTGCATGATCCACATGGGAATGGTCGTGTAGCCTTCCCATGCCGTATCTTGAATCACTTGCCAACCACGTTCCTTGGCCATTTGTTCAGAGAGACACACGGCTTCATCGTAGTTTCCATTAATGACGTGGACTTCTGCGCCCGCCTCGCGTATCGCATCTACCCGTTGCTGGGCGGAGCCTTTGGGCAAGTATACAACGGCATGCTGTCCGAGCGCCTTGGCAGCCCATGCAACGGCCCTTCCGTGATTGCCATCTGTTGCCGTGACGAACGTGACTTCTCCGATTTGCTCTCTCATTTCTGGGGAGCACAGTGCTTCAAAGGTCATCTCTTCTGTCGATTTCCCCAGCTTTTCGCACAAGAAACGAGCCATCGCGTAAGAGGCTCCCAGAACCTTGAAAGCATTGAGGCCAAATCGCTTGGACTCATCTTTAACAAGGACCTGTTCTACTCCCAGCTCACGTGCCAATGCAGGCAATGTAACGAGGGGAGTCGGCTCGTAGTTTGCGAGAGATTGATGAAAGGCTTTGGCAAAACGGGTTTCTTTTTCGCTCAAATAGGTAGGAATGCGAGAACTCTCGCTATTTTTTCTCTTATTTTTCACAACGTAGATTGGTGGTCGTTTATCCATCGATGGGTTCCTCCTCGGGTGGTTTCATCCTACTTTGATAAAGCAAGAATCGTGCCAACTGTGCGAGGCGTGGAAGGATTATTATTTTGGTAGCAATCGTATCATAATGAGATTTAAATGTATCATTTCGATACTTTTAGTCTTCTTTTGATACTCATTATTCCAGCTGTTGTGGTGGGAGGAAACAGGAGAAAACGCTCCAGCTTCTTGGGTCACCAGCTAGGGGGATTGACTGCACGGCTCCATGGAAAAAGCGAAACCGCGTCCAAAGTAGAGGTTCAGGGATGCTTTTCAGAGGTGGACGCTTAAAGGCGTGTTTCGCTTTTGCCATTGCGCCTCGGTAGGTGCCCCAAAGATCTTCGCTTATTTCTCCTGTTTCCTTACGAGCTGTTGGTTTTTTAATAGGCTTTGAACGATTGAAAATCATCGAATAGCTAAGCCAGAGAAGAATATTTCCAGTCCTAGCGACTTTCGAAGTCCAACCCAGCTTCGCAGTGATTTGCGGACAAAAGAAATGCAACGTGCCCAAACGGCGTAGCGGCTACCACTTTTGCATTTCCCCGCAAATTGCTGCGGAGCGGCCAGTCTACACTTCCTAGTAGGACGTAGCCCGGAGCGTAGACTGGAAATCTTCTTCTCCCCACTGCAGCTACATGTGAACCACCTCTCTTTCAAGCTGCTGTGAAGGACTGTAAAAATTGTTACGAACATTCCCTTGCGATTCCGGCCGAATTGAGCCGCAGCTGAGCCGTGCGTACGTAAATAGTAGCCTATGGTTAAAAATGGAAAACGACTCTTGACACATTTCATTTACATTTGTAATATTAACCCAACAGATTATATTTACATTTGTAAATCAAAAGATGGATGAGGAGGTGAGTACATGCACAATCTCCCGAAAATTTCGGAAGCAGAGTGGGAAATCATGAAGATTATTTGGAAGAAAAACCCTATAAACGCTGAGAATATCGCACTCCTCTTGCCTGATGAAATCGAGTGGACCGATCAAACTGTTCGTACCTTCATCAACAGACTTTTGAAGAAAAAGGTGATCGGTTTTGAAAAATCGGGAAGGGGCTATAAGTATTTTCCATTGATTTCCGAAAAAGAATGCATCCGGGCAGAGAGCCAGTCGTTTTTGAAAAGAGTCTTTAGTGGGGCGGCGGACATGATGATGACCAATTTTTTAGAAGACGTCAAGTTGTCCCAGAAGGACATCGAGCATCTCCAAAAGATTCTGAATGAAAAGCAGAGAGACATGGGCAACAGAGGCGATGACAGATGAGAAGAATGACAAAGCAGCAGACCTTACTGTAAAGAGGTAGAAAGCATGAATATGCTATGTGATATTTTTTTATGGGTTTTTGATGCCACCATTGGAGCTAGCCATCAAGAAAATCTTTCATCACCGAATAAGCGCTCGGCTTCACCACGCGCTTTGGCTGATTGTGTTAATACGGCTTCTGTTCCCTTTTCTCCCTGACAGTTCCGTAAGCATCTTCAATATCTGGCAACTAGGCGTAGACAGCATAAAAAATGCTGTTTCCCCCGACTCCCCTGTTGCGAATGACGCGTTACAAAAAGAGAGAGAGCAAAACAGCCAGAAAATCAAAAACTTCTGGATCCCCCCATCCCAATCAAAATCGATCCAGACCCAGTCGAGGGCAATCACACCCTTGGCGTAAAAATAGCTGCCAGCGCCTGGCTTATGGGATGTATCTCCCTGCTTGGATTTATGGGCGCCTACATGTTGCGGACCAGAAGCAGAATGAGCAGCCTCAAAATCACAACCGACCCGCAAGTCATTTCCATCCTAGATGATTGCCGAAAAAGATTTGGCATCACCAAACCAATCCCTATCTATTCAGGAAGCGATAGAAAAAGCCCACATATCTCCGGGTTGATCCATCCATGGATTTACTGTCCCGAAGAGATATGCAAGGAATCGAACACCTCTGCGCTTACCCACGTCTTCTCCCACGAGCTTGCCCACTACAAAAGAAAAGACATCGCGTGGAACCTACTGGGTCTACTTGCTCTCGCCATTCACTGGATGAACCCTTTTGTTTGGTTGTGTGTCAAACTGATGAAGGCCGACCGGGAGCTTGCGTGTGACGCTTATGTGTTGAACGTTCTGGGTGAAGATGAGTCAGTGCCCTACGGGATGACGTTTATTCAATTTTTGCAGCGTTTTTCTACCAATCGCCAGCAGCTTCACTTGCTTCCCTTTACCGAAGCAAATAAGAAGAATCAACTGATAAGGAGAATTCAAATGATAAGGAGAATTCAAATGATAAAAAGCTTTAAAGCAGGATCTTACAAGCTTTCGGTTGCTGCCGTTTTGTGCGTAGCTTTGATGAGTTCGGTGACCCTTACGAATGCCGCAGTGAAGGTGGAGAGTACCGTCAAGCCAGTCGCTTCCGATAAGGCTACTACCAAACAAGAGGCTAGATTTTTGTTTGACTCGGATGAGCGATCATACGACCGTTTGTCAAAAGGAATACAGACAACTGGTTTTGCCTTTAAAGTTCCTGATGTGCTTGCTATGGACTATAAGTTTATCGGAATGTTTATCGATCAGAAAAAGTTGCGTACCAATAAAGAAACTCACGTTCAGATTGAATTTAGAAAACCAGGTCCATTCCCTGATGTTCGTTTTTCTGCAAGTAGCGGACTAAATGGATTGGAGGCGGCTTACAAAATAATCGTGGATGAACAAAAAAAGCGAGATGGGGAACAAAAAATAGAGGAGCAAAATTTGAAGGTCCAAGGGCTAGATGTAAAGAAAGTTACTTTTCTTAGCCAACACTCCTCTCAAATAAACTACGTTTACTATCTATGGCAAGAAAACGGAGTACAGTATAACATTAGTAGTTTCGATGGCGATCCTCAAGGAGACATTGTGAAAATGATCTCGAATGTGAAATACCCGGATCAGGCGATGAAAGAACGCTATGTAGGCTTATACCTTTACGTCATGGGCTTATATGATACGGAAGATGTACAGCATGGCTCAAAAGCAATAGGGTTTACTCCTAAATTTCCTTTAGAGCTACCGGGACAGTTCAAAGGTACATCAGCAGATATAAGCTCAAAGATAAATTTCAGCATGCCGGCGAATAAGGAAGATTATAAGACCATGTACCTTGGGATTTACTACGATGTTGCTGAGAAAAACAAAAGATTGAGCGGGGAAAATAGAATCACATTTGATCAAATCAAAGACACGAAAATATACGAAGATATGAAAAGGAATGGAAATGTAGCATTTCTCCTCCCTGCGGACGATAAGAACATAGTTAAGGTAAACATGCTGAAAATCGCTGGGAATGAAGTGTACAAAACGGAGAAATACAAGCGTTTTGGTGAGTCGAGCAATGCAGAAGAACCAACTCTCATCTCCTATTTCTGGAGAGAAAATGACATTTGTTTCAAAGTCACGTTTATAGACGAAGTGTCCAATAAGGAAGAGATTGTTTCCTACCTGATGAGCCAAAAAGCGGTAGACTTTCAGAACTTGAAGTAGTAAGGACGTACAAGTGCTGTACCGTAGAACGGAAAATGGTTTGTGATGCCACTCCAGGAGCAAGTCTAGTTGTTTTGGTAGTGGCATCCGTCAAAAAGTACGGTTTCAAAAATGCCCTGATCACGGAAAATCCGGCTTGTCATCGATGATGCGAAACATCCTAGCAGGACGTAGCCCGGAGCGTAGACTGGAAATATTCTTCTCCCCACTGCAGCTGCATGTGAAAAGCCTCGCTTTCAGGCTGTCGTGGTGGGAGGAAACAGGAGAAAACGCTCCAGCTTCTTGGGTCACCAGCTAGGGGGATTGACTGCACGGCTCCATGGAAAAAGCGAAACCGCGTCCAAAGTAGAGGTTCAGGGATGCTTTTCAGAGGTGGACGCTTAAAGGCGTGTTTCGCTTTTGCCATTGCGCCTCGGTGGGTGCCCCAAAGATCTTCGCTTATTTCTCCTGTTTCCTTGCGAGCTGTTGGGTTTTCAAGTGACTTTTAAAGATTGAGAATCATTGAACAGCAACGTCAGAGAAGAATGTTTCCAGTCCTAGCGACTTTCGAAGTCCAACCCAGCTTCGCAGTGATTTGCGGGCAAAAGAAATGCAACGTGCCCTCGCGACGGAACGGCTACCACTTTTGCATTTCCCCGCAAATCGCTGCGGAGCGGACAGTCTATACATCCCAGCAGGACGTAGCCCGGAGCGTAGACTGGAAATATTCTTCTCTCCACCGCGGTAACTGCCCTTTCTATGCTATATTTTTAGTATGCCCCAAGGTATTGATATCGTTGATACATAGTGGATAAGTCAGGAGTTAAGAAGGAAGGATGAGTTAAATGCCAATTCATAAACAAGTTCGTTCTCCTGCTGGTTCTATCATAGAGGATGGTCGTTATCCTATCGACCTGACTGGCCCTCACAGCCACACACTTGTTCTCAAGCCCGGCGTAGGCAGCCTCTCCATTGGACCGTCACAAGCGGGCAATAAAACAGACCTACACGTCGATCCTTATACGCCTATCAATTGGCACGTATTCGATTCTTTCGCCACGCCAGCTGGCTCGCCTTGGCCGCGAGTCCTGTACTACGCAGGGAGTGACACGAGCTTCTTCGACTGGGCCAAAGAACGCCCTATTGAAGAAATGGCATGGTTTCCGATCCTGCCCAAAGACATAGACGTCGACGCCAGCCAGTCCAAATTGCACGGCTTGCATATCGAACTGGACCAGTTTGATAGCCGTTTGCATCTGAATCTCCCGAAGACCCGGGTCTCTGAATATTTCCGTCTGAGTGTAGCTGGCGATCTATCGCGTTTCTCCGTCGATGGCGACATGCCATCCTCTCTGACACTGAAACCGCGCACAAGCCGCCGCAAGAATCATGAGCCCTTCTTGCTACCCGATCTGGGCGAGCTGCACCAGGTCACGAGCCTGACGCTTCGAAATGAACCGCTAGCGCAGCCTATCTCGCTGGAATGCCTGAATAAATTTCAAAATCTTACATCACTGAGTTTGTGGGGGAATTTCTGCGATTTGGAGCTGCTAGCTCGTCAGACCCAGTTAATGAATTTGGAGCTGCGCTTCATGCCTGATCTGGGTGACTTACCGCCACTAAATGTGTGGCCGTCGCTTGACAGATTTATCGCCTATAACGTGGAGGAGATTACGGGCAAGCGGCTGAGGCAGCAAATGAAAGCGCGAGCTAACACCCGCCCGTGGACTAGCTACGCTTCCGTGAGCCAATTACGGAAGCCTGAGTGGTGGACGACCGAGTTTGGCCGCCCATTTTCGTCCTGGCCGAAACGTCTGGCCAAGCTAGCTAATGAAACCTATGACGTTGCACAAGCGGCCTTGGCCCAAGCCCGCAGCCTTGCTGATGCGGAGGCAGCCATTACCACCTTCACCGTGCGTTTCAACACCCTCAAAGGTATCGAAACCACTGAACGAGAAGACCTTGGTGAAGCTGTATGGCAACTAAGCCAGTCTGACCACCAAATCGGCCAGCCTATCACGGAGGAGATGGCTCAAAGCTGGTTCGACGCAGCACGCGATTACTGAATGAATGTTGATAGCATGATTTAAGGCCATCCTTTGCGGAATGGCCATTTTTGAGTTTGCTGCTGAGCCCACACACGTAAATAGCAACAGATGGTTAAAAATGGAAAAGAACTCTTGACACATTCCATTTACGTTTGTAATATTAACCCAACAGATTATATTTACATTTGTAAATCAAAAGATGGATTAGGAGGTGAGTACATGCACAATCTCCCGAAAATTTCGGAAGCAGAGTGGGAAATCATGAAGATTATTTGGAAGAACAACCCTATAAACGCTGAGAATATCGCACTCCTCTTGCCTGATGAAATCGAGTGGACCGATCAAACTGTTCGTACCTTCATCAACAGACTTTTGAAGAAAAAGGTGATCGGTTTTGAAAAATCGGGAAGGGGCTATAAGTATTTTCCATTGATTTCCGAAAAAGAATGCATCCGGGCAGAGAGCCAGTCGTTTTTGAAAAGAGTCTTTAGCGGGGCGGCAGACATGATGATGACCAATTTTTTAGAAGACGTCAAGTTGTCCCAGAAGGACATCGAGCATCTCCAAAAGATTCTGAATGAAAAGCAGAGAGACATGGGCAGTAGAGGCGATGACAGATGAGAAGAATGACAAAGCAGCAGATCTTACTGTAAAGAGGTAGAAGGCATGAATATGCTATGTGATATTTTTTTATGGGTTTTTGATGCCACCATTGGAGCTAGCCTCGTCGCTTTCATGGTGATAGCCATCAAGAAATTCTTTCATCACCGAATAAGCGCTCGGCTTCACCACGCGCTTTGGCTGATTGTGTTAATACGGCTTCTGTTCCCTTTTCTCCCTGACAGTCCGGTAAGCATCTTCAATATCTGGCAACTAGGCGTAGACAGCATAAAAAATGCTGTTCCCCCCCACTCCCCTGTTGCGAATGACGCGTCACAAAAAGAGATAGAGCAAAACAGCAAACAAACAAACTCACCTCAAAATGATAAGACAAAACAGCCAGAAAATCAAAAACTTCTGGATCCCTCCATATCCCACCCAATCAAAATCGATCCAGACCCTATCGAGGACACTCACACCCTTGGCGTTAAAATAGCAGCCATCGTTTGGCTAATCGGATGTATTTCCCTGCTTGGATTTATGTGTGCTTACCTGTTGCGAACCAGAAGCAGAATGAGTAGCCTCAAAGTCGTGACCGACCCACAAGTCATTTCCATCCTAGATGATTGCCGAAAAAGATTTGGCATCACCAAACCAATCCCTATCTTTTCAGGAAGCGATAGAAAAAGCCCGCATATCTCAGGGTTGATCCATCCATGGATTTACTGTCCCGAAGAGATATGCAAGGAATCGAACACCTCTGCGCTTACCCATGTCTTCTCCCACGAACTTGCCCACTACAAAAGAAAAGACATCGCGTGGAACCTGCTGGGTCTACTTGCTCTCGCCATTCACTGGATGAACCCTTTTATTTGGATGTGTGTCAAACAGATGAAGTCCGACCGGGAGCTTGCGTGTGACGCTTATGTGTTGAATGTTCTGGGTGAAGATGAGTCAGTGCCCTACGGGATGACGATCATTCAATTTTTGCAGCGTTTTTCTACCAAGCGCCAGCCGCTTCACTTGCTTCCCTTTACCGAAGCAAATAACAAGAATCAACTGATAAGGAGAATTCAAATGATAAAAAGCTTTAAAGCAGGATCTTACAAGCTCTCGGTTGCTGCCGTTTTGTGCGTAGCTTTGATGAGTTCGGTGACCCTTACGAATGCAGCAGTGAAGGTAGAGAGTACCGTCAAGCCAGTCGCTTCCGATCAGGCTAATACAGAGCAAGAGGCTAGACTTTTGTTTGATTCGGATGAGCGAACATACGACCGTTTATCAAAAGGAATGCAGACAACTGGTTTTGCCTTTAAAGTTCCTGATGTGCTTGCTATGGACTATGAGTTTAGAGGAATGTATATCGATCAGAGAAAGTTGCGTACCAATAAAGAAACTCACGTTCAGATTGAATTTAGAGGTCCATCCTCTAATGATGTGAGCTTTTCTGCAAGTAGCGGACTACATGGATTGGAAGCGGCTTACAAAATAATCGTGGATGAACAAATAAAGGGGGATGAGGAACAAAAAATACAGGAGCAAAATTTGAATGTCCAAGGGTTAGATGTAATGAAAGTTACTTTTCTTAGCCCCAAAAACCACATTAACTACGTTTACTATCTATGGCAAGATAACGGAATACAGTATAACATTGGTAGTTTTGCCAGTGATCCTCAAGAAGACATTGTGAAAATGATCTCGAATGTGAAATACCCGGATCAAACGATGAAAGAACGCTATGTAGGCTATTCCAGTTACGTCATGGGCTTACACGATACGGAAGATGTACAGCATGGCTCAAAAGCAATAGGGTTTACTCCTAAATTTCCTTTAGAGCTCCCGGGACAGTTCAAAGCTACAGCAGCAGATATAAGCTCAAAAGTAAATTTCAGCATGCCGGCAAATGAGGAAGATTATAAGACCCTGTTCCTTGGGATTAACTACGATGTTGCTGAGAAAAACAAAAGATTGAAGTGGGAAGATAGAATCTCGTTTGATCAAATCAAAGACACGAAAATATACGAAGATATGAAAAAGAATGGGAATGTAGCATTTCACTACGCTATGGACGAAGCGTACAAAGTTAAGGTAAACATGCTGAAAATCGCTGGAAATGAAGTGTTCAAAACGGAGAAATACAAGCGCTTTGGAGAGTCGAGCAAGGCAGAGGATCCAACTCTCATCTCCTATTTCTGGAGAGAAAATGACGTTTGTTTCAAAGTCACGTTTACGGACGAAGTGTCCAATGAGGAAGAGATTGTTTCCTACCTGATGAGCCAAAAAGCGGTAGACTTTCAGAACTTGAAGTAGTAAGGACGTACTAGTACTGTACGGTAGAAGAGAAGATGGTTTTGGATGCCACCCCAAGAGCAAGGTTAGTTGTTTTGGGAGTGGCATCCGTCAAAAAGTACGAACATCCTAGCAGGACGTAGCCTGGAGCGTAGACTGGAAATATTCTTCTCCCCACTACAGTTACATGTGAAAAGCCTCGCTTTCAGGCTGTCGTGGTGGGAGGAAACAGGAGAAAACGCTCCAGCTTCTTGGGTCACCAGCTAGGGGGATTGACTGCACGGCACCATGGAAAAAGCGAAACCGCGTCCAAAGTAGAGACTCAAGGATGCTTCTCAGAAGTGGACGCTTAAAGGCGTGTTTCGCTTTTGCCATTGCGCCTCGGTAGGTGCCCCAAAGACCTTCGCTTATTTCTCCTGTTTCCTTGCGAGCTGTTGGTTTTCAGATAGGCTTTGAAAGATTGAGGACAAATCATTAGCTACGCCAGAGAAGAATATTTCCAGTCCTAGCGACTTTCGAAGTCCAACCCAGCTTCGCAGTGATTTGCGGGCAAAAGAAATGCAACGTGCCCACGCGACGTAGCGGCTACCACTTTTGCATTTCCCCGCAAATTACTGCGGAGCGGACAGTACCCACTCCCTGGCAGGACGTAGCCCGGAGCGTAGACTGGAAATATTCTTCTCCCCACTGCAGCCCCGTTGATAAGAATAACCACCTGCATAACTCTCACAGATGGCATTTATAGAATCGGGTATCTCTATGTGTTTCTCTCCTCATCCTCAGCAGAAGGCCATCCACCCCATAGGTGATTTAAGTGCCCATCTGGATCACGAAATCGAAAGCTGTAGCCTCCGCCTCGTTTGTACGTCATTTCACTTACTTCGATTCCTTTGCTTTTCAGCTCCTCATAAACCTCATGGATTTGGTCTACCTGCAAGGAGATGATCGGCTGGGCCTGTCCTGCCATATCGGTAAAGTCCAAACGAGGAACTTCCGGACAACGAATAAGCCCGAGACCTACTCCGCCTACGTTCAACCACGCCTCATTGTCTCCAGGAGAAAATTCGAAGGTAAACGGAATGCCGAGCACATCACGGTACCACTTTATGGATACCTCCAAGTTTTTGACTGGCAGCTGTACAACCGCAAAATTACGCACATGGATACTCATTTGTGTTCGCTCCTTTATTTCAAATATGTACTTTCACCCTCATAAACGAAAGAAAAGAACAAAAAGAAACGGGTACCTCTACCATTTTTGAAAAAAATGCAGCAAATGTCCATCCGGGTCACGAACAGCAAAGAAAAGGCGATCGCCCGCTCCCGAAACCTTTTCCACGCTCACGCCCTGTTTGGCGAGGCGCAGATACGTTTGACAAATCGCATAGGCATCTCCTGCACGAAAGGCAGTCAAAAATTGCTCGAACCCTTCTTTTGATACAAATCCGGACGAATCACGATGTCCAGCTTTGTCGAATTTCTTTTTGTTAGACAGGCCTTCATCCTGCCTGGATCGCTCTGCCAAGACGAACAATCGCTGACGTGCCCTCTTCACCCCTTCCTTCACTGCCCCTACGGTCATATGCAGCAATGTGGCTGTTTCCTGCGCCGTAAACGAAAAAATGTCCATCATGAGAATCAGCACCATCTGTCTGGCATTTAGACGATCAGCCAGTTGCTCGAACACCTCTCTTTGCACAAACGCATCGGATAAACTGGACTGGTGCAAATAGATCGCTTCATCAAACAGGGTGGAATGCTCATTCGCCTTTCCCTTCCTGCAATGATCAATCCAGGCATTCGTAGCAATTTGCCTCAAAAATGCCTTGGTTAGTTCTCTGTCTGGAGCCTGCTGCAAGGAACGGTACACCTTCGTCAATGTTTCCTGGAGGAGATCTTCCGCATCCCAGTCGTTTTTCGTGAGGGACAAGCAATGCTTTTGGATATCCGCTAGAAAAGGTTTTACGCGCAAAAAGGAAGCCTTATCCTGATCAGCCCCCATACTATCCCTCCGATATTTTTCCGACTATTCATACTTATTTTCAAAAAAAGAAAGAACGCTGTCAACAAAGACCATCTAAAAATAAGAAAGCGACCGTACCGAACGGATTTTTCCCGCTCAGGACAGTCGCTGTTTTATTTCCTGCCAATCAACACAACCAAGTCGATCGTCAAGTCCACTCCTACCAAGTCAGACACTTGTTCCAACTGCTCAGGTGTCGCTCCCCATGCCAACGGAGTCATCTGGAGCAGGGAAGCAAGACTCCCTTCATCCAGTCGGAACTGATACTGAACCCGCTCCTTGCCGACTAGCTGGAAGCTGGTTTTGAAGTGGTCGATTGTACGATGATTCGCATATTTTGTTTTGGGCGTCTCTTGATACAAGACTTCCCGTAGCTCTCGCAAATAGTTCGCCTCTGGAATGACTTTGATTATCCGTCCTTCATCAGCCAGAAGTCTATGAAACTCATCCGTATTGGATGGAGATAAGAGATTAAAAATGTAAGGAAACTGTCTATCCGCAAACGGTGCCTTCGTCAAATCCCCGACGCACCAAACTACTTCTGGATCGCTCTTCGCCGCGAGCATAACTCCCTCTTTGGCGAGATCGACACCCACTCCGATAAAGGGGACTTCGCTTGTTTGCATCACTCTTTGCCGAACCTGCGACAAATGATAGCCTTCGCCACATCCTGCATCCAGTACGTATATCTGGCTTTCCTCAGGTTCTGCCGTATGCAGGATGACTTCACTCAACACATCATACAATGGATCAAAAAACCCTTGCTCCATTATGGTCCTTCTCGCTGCAAACAATTGCTTGTCATACTTTGTTTTGTAGGTTCGCGTAGCCAAGTGAACGTAGCCGTGCTTGGATAAATCAAAGCAATGATGATTGTTGCATACCAAACTAGTTGCAGGTACGTTGCGCATAGTTGCTTGGCAAAATGGACAACGAAAAATCCCCACATGCTGGGAGATAGTTGTAGACATCAAAAAAGCACCCCATTCATTCGTATTTCGGTGAATGAAAAAAGGCACAGTCAAATAAACCCCAAGCATTTTCACAAAAATGCGGGATTACGTTGATCTGTACCTCACATTACCGTAGACGAATGAACTGGATGATCATGGTGTGTAACACTCCTGTTTTCTGATAAAGTAGGCATCGCGATAGACGCCCAAGTACGATTGTAGCACATTTCAGGAATATACAGGCACTTCCATTACGGGAACGGGAGTCTTAGGGGGGCAGGTACGCCGTCTATGTCTTGTTATTGCTTCCTGCCCATGCCCTGCTCCTGAAATATATTTTTGCGTTCACTCCAACAGCATGACCTCATCGTATTTCATCAGAATGCTTCCTTCCTTGTACTCCCCCACTTTTGGTACATTCACCAGACCCTTTATGTTTTGGAGAAGCGCACGGACGCTGTTCACCCCGCTTTCGTGAGCATGCGGATACCCTCCGCCAAAACGGGGATTGATCTCCGAAACAACGTACTGATCTCCCACCAAAAAACAATCGATGTCAATGGGCCCACGCGGATCTAGGACACGAATGAGTTCCTTCGCTAGTGATAGCAAACGCGGATCTTTTACCGCGAGGGAGCGATCCGTCTCCCCTGCCCGCATCCGCAGCTTTTTGCGGGCGAAAAGTGTCACTAGCTGCCCCGAGATCAGATCCACATAGCCATCCACTCCGTATTCCTCTGCCTGTATGAAGGGTTGAATGACGACATCCTCCGTTTTTCCCATGAGCATGGACCATTCCTGATCATTCTCCACACGTGTGATGCCCAAACTGGCACTTCCATACCGTGGCTTGACGATCAATGGATACGTAATCTGCCCTGCAAAAAGCGCTGCTTGTACCTCGTCCATCTTTGTAAAGGTGGGAATGGCGGGAATCTGGTGCGCGGACAAAAAATCATACGTTGCCCTCTTATCCAAGCACATCTGAATTACATCCCGGCTGGACACGATCACCTCGATGCCCTGCATGTAGAAGCGATCTGCATGCGCAGCCAGCAACGTCAGCTCAGGGTCTATTAAAGAGAGGATTGCCTTGATCTCGTATCGTTGGCAAATGTGCAGCAGGGCATCCAGATAACCAGGATCATCGATACGCGGCACCTGCTCGTGATGATGGGCAGCGTACAAGGCCGGGGCCGTCGGATCGCAGTCGACTGCTATGATTTTGCCAGTGTCACCCCATTCGCGTACAAAATAGTGGAGCAGCTTGACTCGTCTGCCTACACTGGTCACAAGTACGTTCATTCAGTTCACTACCCCCTGCTTGTCAACGTGAAAACGATAAACCGATTCGGGAATGAATTGTTGGAGAGTCTCTTTTCCCCTGACAATGACTGCTTCTTTTCCATCAATGGCGAGAACCGGTGGCCTCTCCCGAATAAAAGGTGGATTAAAGACAAGCGTATACGCCCCTACGTGTCCGAAGACAAAATAATCCCCGATATCAGGCAAAGGCCCCGTATAGCCTTGAAGCAGATAATCTTTTTCCATGCACGTATACCCGACGACATGATAGCTCGCTTCGGGAACTGGTTTGCGGTTGCACACAAGCCGGGCTGGCAATGTGCGCGCGTGCATCGTCGGCTTGATATTGTGAATGCTGCCATCCACGAGAACAAACCGCTCTCCTCTGTTTTCTTTTACATCGATGACTTGGCAAACGAAATCAACAGCATCTGCCACAAGTGAAATACCTGGCTCCAGAATCAGCACTGGCGCATGATCCAGCTCTGCCAACTCCTCCTTCATGACTGACGTAATCACTTCGGCGTACTCCTCAAAGGTTGGTGCAGCCGTCATCCCGAACGAGGCTGGGAGCTCGCCATAGAATCCGCCTCCCATATCGATAAAAGCAAGCCGCTCTCCCAAATGCTGTTTCCCCAAACGGCATAGATGGCGCGTAATTTGGCGATACACACCCACACTGCGATTGGTGGAAAAGTGTCCATGCAACCCGACTACATGCACATTCGAGGCGACAGCCAATTGGCTCAGGGCTTTTTCAAAATTGCCGTTTTCGACGCAAAAACCAAATCGGCTGACCTCGTACCCATTTTGCAGAGGACTCACTCCTCCCCTGGCCAAATCCACATTAATCCGCAGCCCGATCCGAAACGTCTGCTCGGGATACTGCTTGGCGTAGGCCACCACCCACGGGATTTCTGAAAAGGAATCCAGATTGATCAGGCTCCCCTGCTCCAAGGCAAGATGAATGTCCTCTTCCGTTTTGAGCGGACCGTTAAAAATGATGGACGCAGGATCGACGCCGAGCTTCCGTGCCAATTCGTACTCCAATCGAGAGACGACTTCCGCATGCGCCCCTAACTGATGCAGCTTTTGGCATAGAAACGGCAAGTAATTAGTCTTATAGGAATACGCGACGACTACATGCTCATAGCGTCGAGTAAAAGCTCGTTGGAAACGACGATAGTTCTCGGAGAGCTTCACTGTATCGAGTACGTAAAAAGAAGACGAGCAGAGACTGCGCCATTTTTCTAGCTGCTCATAACTATACATGGCGCACCCCCTGTTCCTGGTTCAGGAGGCAGTTCGTGATCACACCGATGACTCGCTCCTGTTGTTCAGTGGTCAAGCTGGAACCGGACGGCAAGCAAACACCTTGGGCAAATAGCCGATCGGATACACTCTCATCAGGTTGGTGCGGATAGTATTGGCACTGTGCGAACAACGGTTGCAGATGCATCGGCTTCCACACGGGACGGGCTTCGATATTTTCTTTGCCCAGTGAATGAATCAATTGGGCAGCAGAGACCGTTGTGTCTGCTGGATTCAGTGTCATCACCGTCAGCCATCGTGTGGATCGCCCTGTCGCTGGCTCGGGCATGAACGAAATACCAGGCAATTGTCCGAGGGCTTGTTCATAACGCTTGAAAACCCCTCGTCTGGCCTCGATTCGCTCCTCCAAAACGCGCAGCTGCCCCCGGCCAATTGCGGCCAGTACGTTGCTCAACCGATAGTTGTAGCCCATCTCTTCGTGCTGGTAATGCCTTGCTGGCTCCTTCGCCTGCGTCGACCAGAAGCGCGCCTTTTCGATCGTCTCAACGTCATCGGAGACGAGCATTCCACCACCAGAAGTCGTCATGATTTTATTGCCATTAAATGAAAAGGTCCCAACATGACCAAAAGCACCGCTCATTCTCCCCTTATATACAGCCCCTAGCGATTCTGCCGCATCTTCCACCACGTGCACCCCATATTGCTCACAAAGCGCCATCAACGGCCCCATATCTGCGCTCTGCCCATATAAATTAACGATGACTACCGCCTTGGGCAACTTGTCCGCTCCTGCCGCTTCCCGCAAGGCTCGCTCTAATGCCTGCGGAGACATGTTCCATGACTCTTCCTCGGAATCAATGAATACGGGAGTTGCTCCCTGGTACAGAATCGGATTGGCACTGGCAACAAAGGTGAGGCTGGAGCAGAACACCGTATCACCCGAAGCGACGCCCGCTAACCTAAGCCCGAGATGGATAGCAGCCGTACCAGAGGACACAGCCAGTGCAGCTTTTACGCCCACATACCGGGCGATTTCTCGCTCAAAAGCATCGACGTGTTCCCCCAATGGTGCGATCCAATTGGAGGCAAAGGCGTCTGCCACCAAGTCACGCTCATCCTCCCCCATATGTGGCGGTGATAAAAAGATCCGCTGCTGTGCACTCATTTGGACGTCCCCCCAATGCGATAGGCCGGAAAAAAATCTTGCTCGCCAGCCTGATCGACCTGTAGTTTTTGGCACAAAGCCAGATACACTTCCTCATCGTGAACTTTCTTACCCATCCAGTAAGGAAAATGATTGCCGTTTGCAAACGAGGACTTGAAACGGAACAAGCCATCTCCATCCAGATTTCCTCCTCCAAGGAGAAGCAGTTCTGCTCCATCCAGCTTTGCCTGCTGGATCATGGCGTCGAAGAGGAGGTGGTTGACGCCAAGCGCCATGTCTTCCGTATGGGATGCCCCTAGCTGATAATGGGCGAATTGATTTCCACTGAGCAAAAGCACTCCCGCCACCGGCCGATCCTCATGCATGGCAAGCAGAAGTCGCGGCTTGCACAGCGCTGTTTTTTTCATAAGTCCTCCAAAAAATTCCGGAGCATAGTAGTAGTGCGCCGCAGCTTGATTACGGTCCATCGTTTCCCGATGCAACTGGATAAAAGAATGCAGCCGATCGATTCCGCCCAATGTAACCCGAACGTCGTTTGCCACGGCCTTCCTCATATTTCGTCCGACGTTTTGCGTATAGTGGGCACGAATATAGGCAAGTGTGGGGCGCAAATCGACTGCCGTTACCATCCTCACCAGATCCAGTCGCATTTGATCCGCGAACAGCTCCGCATTCCCCAGCAACGGATGAAAGCGAACCGTTTCTGTCAGATAGTTTTTGTACCGACAGTAGACGTGGAATTGCTCCTGGAACAATCGGGCAGCCGTCTGTCCTCCCACGACAAATGGCCCTCCGTATCCAATCGAAACCAAATCAGCATAGCCGGGAATCGCCCCATCCAGACGTCTGACCAAATACGGGTAGAAAACCTCGTTCTCCCCACTCTTGAAAAAAACAGCCTCTGGCGTGCCCTGCTCCATTTTGGCGTATAGCTGCACAAATTCTTTCGTGTAGGACACGTCTAACTTTAAAAACCGTCGCAAATATTCGGTCCAATCATCCTGTTCCGACAGTACAATCAGGCTCACATGCTTCCCTCCCAGCGCGCTCTGTGTTTTCACTCCCTCTGAAGTCTTCTACCGTGACGCTGCCCTGTTGATTTATGCCTGTCGATTGAAAAACACGCTTGATCGTCAGACCGATAATCCGCATATCCAGAAAAAAGCTGCCATTTTCTACATACCAGACGTCCAGCTCGAACTTTTGCTCCCAGTCAATTGCATTTCTCCCATTGACCTGCGCCCAGCCTGTAATCCCCGGCTTTACATCGTGTCGCTTCAACTGCCGCGGCGTGTACAGCGGCAGGTACTCCATCAGCAGCGGTCTCGGTCCTACGAGACTCATTTCACCACGGAGCACATTCCATAATTGCGGCAGTTCATCCAAGCTATACTTTCGCAAAAGCGTTCCGAATGAACCCAGTCTCTGCTCATCAGAGAGAAGCACTCCACTCTCATCACGCTCATTGGTCATCGTGCGAAATTTGTAAATGAAAAACGATTTCCCATGCAAACCTGGTCGCTCTTGTACAAACAAAACCGGAGACCCCAGCTTCCAGCGGATGAGCAGACTCACCAGCAAGATCAGCGGGGACAGTATGACGAGCATCAGGAAGGATACGCAACGATCAAACAAGCACTTCATGCCGCACCTCCTGATGATTCCACTTCGCCGCCGCTTCCTCCATACTGAGGCTCTGCATGCCGTACCTCTCGCGTAACATGGAATAATGCTGGAGGATTTCCTCCAAAAAGGAGAGATTCTCTTCCATGTGGCTCCCGAAGTTCTCCGGATGCCACCATAGATGGTACAAACGATTGTGCTCGGCCGTATGAGTCAGGTCGCATTTGATTCTTTTCATGCGCCATTTTTCCAACCTCTGTAGCCGAGGATGATAAGGACGCAAAAACCGGCTGGATGGAACATCGACCATTCCCTCTGGACTACGCTGCAATGAAACATAGTTGTTATGGCCAGAGAGATTCACATACGCATCCATCAGTCGCATAGCTCTTTTGAACAATGTCTCTTCGGCAGCTCCTCTTGTGTGGTACATCCAAGACTGCTCATTGCCGCGATAGGAACGAAACCCCTTTTTCTTGCACAATGATAAATACGCAGACTGCACCTGATTTCGCGGAAAAACAATGCTGGAAGGGGAGTATCCTTTTTTGCGAGTTAATCTATGAAAAGAATCAAGGTCAGCAGCAAAAGCTTCGGGAGTCTGTCCCGGCTCTAGACAATAGTAGTGGGAAAGGGTGTGGCTTCCGATGAATTGATGTGGGTAAGTGGATATCAGCTTGATCAAAGAGGGAGCAAAGTGATACGGATCGACCTGCTCATGCTCTCCAACTGCATCTGTATCCATATAGGGATAGGGTGACAGCTTTTCATTGGAATACGCCGGAAGATGCCGTGGGACGACACTTGCCAGCTCCTTGCGAGACTCGCAAAACAAAAAACCGACAGTAGCCCAGGTGACGTGCATTTCATACTTGGCAAACAACTCCAAAAGTGCGGGGATCACTTGACGAACACCTAACAAATTTTGCTGATAGGACTGAATGGTTCTCTTGTCTCGGACGCCCCAGTAAAGTTCAAAGTCTAGGGAAATGACGAATGCTCCCGTCTTGTCCAATCTTCTCCGCTGCCTCCTTTCTCCTGCTCTCTTTCTTCTCGCAGTTGCTAGTCAATTGGGCAAATAACGCTGCCTGCTTCGCAAGGACCGTGCGCTCATCGAAGTGCTCAAGCGCGATGCTGCGGCTGTTCTGCCCGAAGGCTTCTCTGAGTCTGGAATCAACTACGAGCTTTTTTAAGGCTGCATACAAGGGACATACCTGTTTCGGTTCTACTAAAAATCCGTTGACACCGTCCCTGACTTCTTCCCGACATCCACGGATATTCGTGGCGACGATCGGTTTCGCCATCGCCATCGCCTCAATGATGGAACGAGGAAGCCCTTCGCGGTGAGAGGGAAGAACAAAAATATCGCTGGCAACCATCAGCTCCGGGATGTCTGTGCGAAATCCAGCCAAAATGATTTGCGGATGCTGTCGGCAAAGCCTCACGAAGTCTTGACCTCGCTGATCGCGTTCACTGGAAGACACGTCCCCCACCAGCAAGAGGCGCAGGCGCGGAAATTCACCCGCCAGCTTGCGAAAAGCTTCCAACAGTTCAAAAATTCCTTTCTCCGAGACCATACGTCCTACATAGGTGATCACTACATCATCATCCCTCAGGCCCAGTGAGGACTTGATGGCCTGGACCTTCTCTCTCGTAAGGTGTCGCGGGTGAAAGCGTTCTGTGAGATCAACGCCGTTGCCAATGTGCAAAATCCGCTCCGTCTGAGAGGAGAAGCCATCCTGCACGCTCAATTCGTAATCCTCTCGACTTTGAAGCAAAAGATAGTCTGTCATATGCCGGGCAAACCATTTTTCCAGCGTGTAGTACATCTGATACGTACTTTTACTCATGCCCTCATGAAAGAAATAGCCATGCGCTGTGTAAATGACATATGGCACTCCTGCCAGCCTTGCTGCCACGCGTCCGAGAACAGCGGCAATCGGCGTATGGACATGCACGACATCATACTTCTCCCTTTTCATCAACCGATACAATGCTCCGATCGTCACCAAATTAGAAATCGGGTCGATCTTTCGCTTAATAGGGATACTTCTGAGCGTCAATCCCTTTGCTGTTAGCACATCAAAACGCCCCGTATCCGAACACGCGGTATGCACCTCGTAGCCTTCACCCATCAGCTTTTCAATCAGGGGAAACAGCAAGCTTTCTACAGAGCGGTCAATTGCGCATACTTGCAAGATTTTTTTCAAGCAGATCACCGCCATTTTTGATCTGACGCGTATTGATTTCGGCTGTCACGAAATACAGCGCGAGCATGATCCAGAAAAACGTTTCGCGAATTCCGTTATGGGTGAGTCCGTACAAAATTTGGAAGACAAGTGGATACCAAGCAACCAATCGATGCCCACGGACCGCCCCCACCATCACGAGAATGAACAACACCGTCCCTGTTACGCCGTAGGAAAAGAACAGATTAGCTAAGGTAGAATGGAGTTCCAATGAAATACTGCTGTTAAATCGCTCGTACATCCCTTCCCCTGCTCCGAACAAAATGTACTCCGGATGGTTGGCAATCCGGTCATAGCCCCGCGCTGCCAAATTGTCATCCGAATCTTCACCGAGTGTTACCATTCGTTCTTCGATTTGTGTGTAAATAGAGGCGTCGCTCAGCACGTTTTCGTTCGTGTACAAATAGATAAAGAAGACAGCGAAGGACGAGACGAGCACGCAAAGCAGATTCATCCAAAACAAGCCCGTTCGTTCTTTGATGGAGAGGAGCAAAAAGACGAGGTACATCCCTACGGCACTAATGATCGCTGCTTTCGACAGGGATGCTGCAATGATGCTAAACGCCGTGCCGATCGCAATAAAGAGAGGAATGGTCTTCACAGATACGAAGCGAGCACACAGCAGGCATATCCCCATGCACAAAAGCCCAAAATAGCCGAGCTGGTTCGGATTGTTGAAGAACAACGATTGCCTGAACTCGTCGCTATCCGGTGACAGTCCTGACACGAGAATGAATGCCTGAATGAGTAAAGAAGTGGACGTAGCCAGGAAGACCCATTTGACGTACTCTTGTGCGTTGCGCCTGAACAAAAAAACCAGGGCAAGCATCACGGCTCCGTTGTACATGTACCACTTGGTCGAGCTGAATACATCCATTTCCCCGCCGAGTGCAATCGCCCATATACCATTCACCATCATAATGTCGTACAAAAACAGAAGGGTAAGGAAGAGAAAAAATCCGAGTCTGCGGTTGATGCGACTCAGGCGAAACAAGAAGCTGTAGGCGATCAAGATGAGCATAATAAAATCGGCGATTTGCGGATTGCCACTTGGGAAGAAGTAGAAGGGCTTAAGCACCACGTATAGAAAAAGAAGGACCTTGTCTGGTGAGAGCTTTTCCTTGATCATCATTTACCTATGTGCCAGATGGTTGGTGAATTGCAGGATTCGCCGATAATCCTCCCACGTATCAACCTCTGCCCAAAATAATCCGGGTGGTATTTGTGCGACATACACATTCCTTTCGCCCAAAAAAGAATAGAGGATATTTTCCCACCAGAAATGATACTGTTTCTCCTGTATCAACCTTTGTAATCGACGCAAAAATATCGGCAGAAGGCTCTCTTGAAGTTTGGCAATTCCAATGTATTCGCCAGTTGTCTCTTCCAGCGAGAGCTCCTTTCCATGGCGGAGCAGCAGTCCGTTTTCATAGCCAAATTTATAATCCCCCTCATAGCGACGGACTGGATCAGCAAACATGACAGGACTCACGGTCTCTTGCAACACGACTTCCAGTACCTTTGATTCAAAGTAAACGTCGGCGTTCAACAGTAAGCAGTCGCTTCCTTGCAAAAACTCGCGGGCGAACCAGAGGGATACCATACTATTCGTCCGATCGTAAACAGGATTGTGATAAAAACGAATAGGTTCATCTCTGAGGAGCTTGGTAATCACGTTAGCTTGATAGCCCACCACCATCGCGATCTCTTCAATTCCGTGACGCTTTAGCTCCGCTATCGTATTTTCAATGAGCGTTTGGTTCCCAATATCCACTGTACACTTGGGAATACCTTCAATTTGCTCGTTGATTCGTGACCCGAGACCTGCTGCCATGAGCAGTGCCTTCATCCAAGTCCCCTCCTTCTTTCAGAGATGGCATGACGTATTTGATGTTCAGCTTCAGCTTGTACATCGATCTGGCCAATCCGACCAATAGGTGGTAGAAGGTCCATAGGAGCAAAAATTGCATCTGACCGCCGATTGCCCACAGAAATGCGGTAACCAGCACCCCCAACTGATAGCCCGTTTGGGTAAGGAAAAGGAAGACAAAAGCATCGATCCATTTGCTGCGCTTTCTCATGGAAACTGTTTCGTGCGAGATTTTCCCCTGTGTGAATACGAGATCGGAGCCATTGGTCGCCAGAATCTCTGCAAAAATAGCGAGCAGGCTCAAATAAAGCAGCCATGGACTCAGCATAGCGTGATGATCCGTGATCCCGTATATCACACCGAATGACACCAGGTAGAGCGCATAGTTGAGCCCGATGTCCAGCCATTCTCCTCCCTTGCTCTTCTGATTGCGCATTCGTGCTACTTCCCCGTCGACGCAATCTGCCAAGTAGCACACCTGACAGAAGAACCATCCGAGCAAAAAGGATGCCGCCGTTCCGTACATAAATGCTGCAGCGCTAAGGAGTCCGGCGACAATCCCCCCCATTGTAATCGCGTTGGGGGATATTTGTGTTTTTCGGGTCAGCAATAAACTCACGTAGATAGAGAGGCGTCGTGTGAAGTAGTACGACCAAAATTCCTCCCTGCTCCACGGCTTCTGCACCTGCACACGGCAACAGCGTGTCTCTTCACTATCCCAAAGCATAGACGGATACAGCTCATCCTTCACGGTAAGCCACCTTCTTCATGACCTCGTCTCCTGGAGTGAGACGGAATATTTTTCGGATAAAAACGGGATGTACCACGTGCGAAAACCAAAAAATTTGGAGGCCCAATACGAAGCACAAAGATCTCGACAGATCAGACTGATCGAAGTAGCAATGGCAGCCCCGATAATTCCATACAGCGGAATGAGACAAGCGTTTCCGATGATGTTTAGTGCAGCTGAACAGACAAGAATATTGCGGGCCGTTTTTTGATGCCCGGTCATCGTCAATAAAGGGATAACACTGCCTGTGCAAAAATTGACAAACTGCCCCATGCACAGAATCACAAGGACGAGGCTCTCACTCGCAAACTCTTCGCCAAAAAAAGTGAGCAACGGAACGGCGAATATCGCCACCAGCAGATTGAGAGGAGCAGAGGTGAAGAAAATGAGGCGATTGGCAAACGCAATCATCTTTTTCAAGCCGTCCATATCATTACGTGCGTACAGCTCAGAAAACTTCGGAGAAAGGATCGTATTGATGGAAATCAGTGCAAAGCCCGTTACCATTGCCAGACGAATGACCACACTGTATACTCCAACTGTTTTGGCATCCGTAAAAATACCCAGCATGATCATATCTGTCCACGTCATAATCAATTCCATCGACGCACTGAGATACATGGGCAGTGCGACGGCAATAATTTCCCTCAGCCCAACACTAGGCTCTCCCGCGGTCGGCTGTATACCGTTACGAAATCCTC
This sequence comes from Brevibacillus antibioticus, assembly GCF_005217615.1. Lineage (NCBI taxonomy): Bacteria > Bacillati > Bacillota > Bacilli > Caryophanales > Paenibacillaceae > Brevibacillus > Brevibacillus antibioticus. Next base: position 421,322 of record NZ_SZNK01000001.1, on the reverse strand, counting down.
GGCTCGTCGCATACCACTGCACCATCCCATAGACAGCATTCAAGAGTACAGCAGCTGCGAGCAGTTGAATCAAGAGCATCGTACTGGGTTCAAAAAAAGGAATGGCGATGAAGAGAAACGCCAAGTGCAGAAAACGCATACCGACGATATCGACAGTGATCGAGATGACAACCCGATGCAATGCCCGAAACGCAGAAGCATACAGCCTTGCGAGCGACACAAACGGAAGCATCCACGCGACGACTCGCAGTGCCTCCGCTGGCAGCTCCCCTGCAAACACGTAGGCAGACATCTGCTCTGAGAACACATACAAAAGTACCCCAAGCACAATCGAAATCAACGTCGCCCACAGCACTACTTTGTTGAATACTTCGGAAATCTGATAAAGCGAGCCTTTCGCGCGAAACTCCGAGAGAAAGCGGATGATGGCTGTATCCGTCCCCAAAACGGCCAGCACCATTCCGATGTTCATCAGGGTGATCGTCAGCGAATAGATACCCAGGCTCTCGGCTCCATACTCTCTGGCAATGTAGAACTGCAAGAGATAGAGCAGTACGAAGCCAAGGAGCCGAAACAAAAACGTGAAGGCCGAGCCGCGAATCACTTCGTGAACATCTCGATCTTTATTGAGACGGCCCCATTGTCGTTGCCAAGCTAATTTGAGGGCATGCATGCCTACAAACGCCCCGCTTTCTGCTATGCGTTGTACCCATATCCGTAGTAGCCTTCTCTCTTCCCTACCTTTTTGTTGTTGAGAACAACACCAAGCAGATTGGCTCCTGCCGCTTTTAACTGGTCTACCGCTTTGACAGCAGAATCCCGCTTCGTCTTGCTTGCATCCACGACCATGACACAGCCGTCCATTTCCCGTGCCAGCACCATTGCGTCGCTTACGATTAGTGGCGGACTGTCGACGATCACAAACTCATAGTTGTGGCGCAAGTATGCCATCAATTCCAAGAGCCGTGGCGTCCCGAGCATTTCCGCTGGCGTATGCGGGATCGGCCCTGCCGTAATAATCGACAGCTCTGAAACCCCAGACGGTTGAATAATATCGGCAATCTGGCACATATCCGAAAAGTATGAACTGATCCCGTACAGATTCGGCATATCAAAGGTGAAATGTACCCGCGGATTGCGCAAGTCAAAATCAAGCAGCACCGTTTTCTTGTGATCCTTTGCCATCATCAAGGACAGGTTGGCAGCAGTGATCGTTTTTCCCTCAGAAGCCCCTGGACTGGTGACTAATATCGTTTGCATCAGCTTGTCGCCCATGGAAAACTGAATGTTTAAGCGAAGGGTACGGTAGCCCTCTACCAGCGGAGACAGCGGCTCCCAATGGGCGATCAGCTTTTGGTAACGATCATCAGGCTTCTGCCTTCTCATACTCATTCCTCTCTTCCTCCACCTTGGGCTGGCGAAATCCCTTCCGTGTTTTTTTGTCAATCACTGCAATCGTTGCCAGTACAGGTAAGCCTAAATACTCCTCCACTTCTTTTTCCGATTGAAGTCGGGTATCCATCTGCACAAGCAAGAAGACGACGACCATAGACGTTGCCAACCCGAGGACAAAGGCGATCACCGAATTGAGGATCGGTTTTGGGCTCACTGGAATGGCCGCCGGATTGTTTCTTGCTTCCGCCAAAATGTGCACGTTGTTCATGCTGAGCATTTTGACGACTTCTTCCTGAAAGGTCTTCGCGATTGTATTGGCGATGAGCACAGCTCTGCCCTGATCCGGGTCTTCTACCGTAATGGAAATGACCTGCGAGTCCTTGACTGGCTCTACCTTTGTTTGAAGCAGCAGATCCTCCATCGTAGCGCCCGCCCCGATCACTTCGAGCACACGCTCCATCACCCGCGGACTTTCAATAATCACGCGATAGGTCTCAATTAATTTCAGATTAGAATCAATTTCCGCGACGGATAGCATGCTCTCTACGGTGGAATCCAGCGAGCGATTCACTAATATTTCCGTCTTCGCCTGATAAATCGGTGTCAGTAAATAGAAGCTCACGAGCGCTGTTCCGATGGTGCACAAAGAGGTAATCAAAAGGATCAGCTTCCATCGCTTCAACAGCACCAGGAGTATTTCACGAAGATTAAGCTCCTCATTCATCCTGCTTCCCCCTTTGCCCCGCCATGCTGTCACTTCCTTCTTTCGGCAATTGTACGGGAGGTTCGATTTGTTTTTGAAAGGTTGAAAGACTCTCAGTCAACCTCTCACGCTCTTGCGGGCTGACGATATAGTAGTAGATTCCGTTGATCATTTGACCCTTTCCTTCCAAACGAATCGTCTCGACCGAGGTAACTGCCGTGCTATAGCTTAGGGCAAGCTGTTTCATCACATCAAAGGTCATGTTCGTTTTCACGTATTTCTCCAGCGTCGCAAGGACGTTATTCAATCGGGTAGGCGCGGCAAGGGTTACCCCTTTGTCCAGCAATGCCTTGATGATTTCCTGCTGTCTTTCGTTGCGCCCGAGGTCGCCTCTCGGATCTTCGTAACGCATGCGAGCGTAGACCAAGGCTTGTTTCCCGTCTAACTGGATGGGACCTACTGGAAAGGTGTAATCGGCATAAGTAAAGGCAAGCTTGTTGTTAACTTCCACGCCACCCAGCGCATCGATCACACCTGAGAATCCTTCCATATTCGCGGTCACCACGTAATCAATGGGAAATTGGAGAAACTGCTCGACGGTGTCTACTGCCTGCTGCACGCCGCCGAATGCATAGGCGTGATTGATCTTATCCTGGGTACCTTTGTGAGCGATAGCTGTTCGCGTATCACGAGGTATGCTGATGAGCAACGCGGATTTCGTTTTCGGGTTGACGGAGAGTACGAGGATGACATCTGAGCGTCCCTTGTCATTCTCTCGTTCATCAACGCCAAGAAGCAGCAGGGTGATCGGTTCTTTGGGCAAGATAGCGGAGTTCTCTACTTGTGCCGCAGGCGGTGTAGTTGCTTCTGAGGAATTCACGGTCAGCGATTGCCTCACAGTTGCTGGTTTCGTCGCTACAGGTATCTCGACAGATTTCGTGCGAATATCGAGGTACATTTTGCTGGCCGTTTCTTTTACCGACAGATAGATGTACACACCATAACCACTCAAGCTGATGAGACAAATCAATCCTCCCCATGCCAGCAGCCGCTTCCACTTTAACGTGGCGATCTTTTCCTTCCATTTGCTGACGCTCATCCGATCGCCACTGGATAAGGGACTGGGGTAGACTCTTCCTTCACGTAAGAAGTGGATTGATAGCCTGGGACGATCCCTTGCAAAATCTCGATGATGGATTGTTTGTCCTCCAGCGTCGCTCCCTTGTCTGCAATTTGCTCCAACCGGGCGATCCCTGCCAAGAGCTCAGTCCAGGAAAATTCGAGCGGCTTCCCAATGAAGATGCGATTATGGCAAGTAGACGACAAGCCTTCTTCCGCCGTCAAAATTTCTTCATACAGCTTCTCACCCGAACGAACCCCCGTGAATACGACCGGAATATCCTTCCCGGGCTCCAAGCCTGCCAAGCGAATCAAGTCGAGGGCCATATCGACAATTTTGACCGGTTTCCCCATATCGAGAATGAATATCTCTCCTCCCTGAGCGAGTGCTCCCGCCTGGATGACGAGCTGGGCAGCCTCAGGAATGGTCATAAAAAATCTCTCCATATCTGGATGCGTAATGGTAATCGGTCCACCTGCCCGGATTTGATTGAGAAAAACAGGAACGACACTCCCCCTGCTCCCCAGGACATTCCCAAAACGAACAGCCGCAAACCGGGTAAGTCCTAAATGGTTATAACCCTGGATCAGAAGCTCAGCGATCCTTTTCGTGGCACCCATCACACTGGTTGGATTCACTGCCTTGTCCGTTGAGATCAGGATGAAATGAGAGACGCTGGTTTCCATCGCGCATTCCGCAACGTTTTTCGTACCCAGAATGTTATTTTTTAATGCCTCACACGGGTTGTTCTCCATCAACGGCACATGCTTGTGGGCTGCCGCATGAAAAACAACGGCGGGACGATATTCATGCATAATCGAAGCAATTCTTTGTCTGTCACGAATATCTGCAATCAAGCTGACCGTCTCCTGCTCAGGAAACAACCGCGAGAGCTCCAGGCCCATTTCAAAAATGCCGTTCTCTTCGTTCCCCAAGAGAAGAAGTTTCCTCGGGCAAAATCTAGCTATTTGTCTGCAAAGCTCGGACCCGATCGAGCCACCCGCTCCTGTCACAAGTACGACTTGCTGCCGCAAATACCCCGTAATCTCTTCCAGATTGACAGAAACAGGCTCCCTTCCCAATAAATCCTCCAACGCTACATCCCGAATCATGTTCATCGTGATTTTTCCATTGATGATGTCTGCTACGTGCGGCAAAATTTTGACGCTCGCTCTCGTCGTTTTGCAAATATCGAAAATCTCCTTAATCGTCTGCCGGGAAGCAGATGGCATGGCAATCACGATGTCTGATATGGAAAGTCGTTGAACGACACGGGCAATGTCAGCCCGATTCCCTACAACTGGCAGGCCGTACACGCGCAAATTTTGTTTACCAGGCTCATCATCGATAAAGGCTACTGGACGCAGCTCCGACAAAGGAGAGGTTTTCATCTCTCTGGCTACGAGTACACCTGCGCTACCCGCCCCGATAATTAATGTGCGCCTGCGATCCTGCGTTCTTTTCTCTCGCTCTTCATACCACCACTTCCATACAAACCGGGAGCCAGTGATCCCGAGTAAAACAAAGGCTAGTGTCATGAGAAAGAGTGAGGTGGGAAATCGGACGGACCAACCAAGCAGGTACGTCATTTTTAATACCAGGTAGAGAGCCAAAACGGAAAAGCTCGTGGCAAAAATGATCGAGACCAGTTCGCGAACACTAACATAGCGAAAAACAGGTCGATAGAGCTGAGCAAAGTGCATGCCTGTCACGACGAACAGTACGTGGCCGATCATTAAATACATAGGTTGATAGTCGCTTATCTCCGTGAAAGAAAAATCAAATCGAACCAGGCAGGCCAACCAGACAGCCAAGCTAATAATTCCTGCGTCCGATAAGCTTAACCAGAATCTTCTCTTCCGGTAGCTCATATTCATCCGCTCCAGGTGATCGTTATTCAAAGAATGGTCATCATAAACGCCACAGGCTAATTTCTGCCGGGCATGTTTCGCGATTGAGCACGCTTTTCACATCTGCGATGACACCTTGCCCCTGATACAAGAGTCCACCAAGCTCCTCCCATCCCAGATGCAAATATCGCTCATGAGGTACGGCCAATACGATTCCGTGGGCAGGCTGCAGGTCTTCCCACTCTCGCAGTTGAATGCCGTATTCCTCTCTCGTCCGCTCTGGACAAGCCAATTCATCTGTCACTTGGACCTCTACTCCGAACTCCTTTAGTTCCTGAACAATGTCGATGACCCGACTATTGCGAATATCCGATACGTTTTCTTTAAAGGTGATGCCCAAGATCGTAATTCGCGAGCCTTGAATCGCAATGTTTTGCCAGATCATTTGCTTCACGAGTGAAGTCGCGACGAACTTGCCCATTCCGTCATTGATCCGTCGTCCAGCCAGTATGACCTGCGGATGATAACCAACACTCTCCGCTTTGTATGTCAAATAGTACGGATCGACGCCAATACAATGACCACCGACGAGTCCTGGAGAGAACGGAAGGAAGTTCCACTTGGTCCGAGCGGCTTGGAGAACATCTGTCGTAGAAATACCCAAGCGGTCAAAAATAATCGAGAGCTCATTGATCAAGGCGATGTTGATGTCGCGTTGCGTGTTCTCAATCACTTTAGCTGCCTCAGCCACCTGAATCGAGGGTGCTTTGTGAATACCTGCTTCTACAATCAACCCGTACATCTCGGCAATCGTTTCACACGTCTGGCGATCTTGCCCTGACACGACCTTGACGATCTGAGACAATCTTCGTTCCCGATCCCCCGGATTAATTCGTTCAGGTGAGTAGCCGACGAAAAAATCAATCCCCGCCAGCTTTCCAGACGCTTGTTCCAATACAGGAATACAAATTTCTTCTGTTGCCCCTGGATAGACTGTCGATTCATAGACGACGACGGTCCCTGAAGTCAGGTGTTGCCCAACGCTTTTGGACGCGAGAATGAGTGCCTGCATATCGGGCCGTTTTGCAGAATCGACAGGAGTGGGTACCGTTATGATGATAAAATCGCACGCCGCGAGACTTGCAGGGTCATCTGTATACGTGATGTTGGCTCGCTCCAGCTCATCTGTAGTCATCTCACCGGTTTCGTCCATCCCGCTCTCCAGACTGCGTATGCGTCTTATGTCTATGTCAAAACCCACCACTGGAAGCACTTGCCCAAAAGCAATCGCGACAGGCAGTCCTACATATCCAAGACCTACTACTCCCACTTTTTTACGCATGAGCCACACCATAATAGCTGACGTACCAGTCTACGAAGCGAGATATCCCCACATCGACTGGTGTTTTTGGGCGAAAGCCCGTCGCCTCATACAGAGCTTCCACTGACGCATAGGTAGCAGGAACATCCCCCGGCTGGATGGGCAAATAGTCGCGAACTGCCTTTTTCCCCAGCTTCTCTTCCAAGATCGTCAGAAACGTAAGTAAATCGATTGGCTGGTGATTCCCGATGTTGAAGACCTCATTCGGCGCCTTACTCCCCTCCCTTTGGGGGATTCGATTCATCAGTCGCAACATCCCTTCGACGATATCGTCCACATACGTAAAGTCCCTCGTCATGTTGCCATAGTTGAAAATGCGGACAGGCTCTCCCGACAAAATCGCCTTGGTAAACGTATAAAGCGCCATATCGGGTCGGCCCCACGGACCATACACCGTAAAGAAGCGAAGTCCCGTCGCAGGCAAGCCGTATAAATGACTATAGGTATAGGCCATCAGTTCATTGGCTTTTTTTGTCGCTGCGTACAAGCTGACCGGCTCATCTACGGGATCATACTCCGCAAAGGGTAGCTTTGTATTCCCTCCGTAGACGGAGCTAGAGGATGCGTAGAGCAAATGCTTGACCCTCGACCATCGGCATCCTTCCAAAATGTTTAGAAACCCGGTGATATTGGAAGTCGTATAGGCATGAGGATTTTCCAGACTGTACCTGACGCCCGCCTGAGCGGCCAAGTGAATGACAGTCTCCGGCTCCATTTCTCGGAACAACTCGTCCATTTTGCTCTGATCTGCAATATCCGCTTTGACAAAACGAAATAATGGATACGCTTGGAGAATTTCCAGTCGGTTACTCTTCAAGACCGGGTCGTAATACTCATTGCAATTATCTACCCCCCACACCGTCTGTCCTTGTTCCAAAAGCCGTCGTGCTACATGAAAACCGATAAATCCAGCTGCACCTGTCACCAAAATCGACATACTATCCACCTCTTTGCTTATTCATACGGAGGTTCTAGGACAAATATGCCAGTCGTTGCCCAAAGTTTATGGAACACATTTTTATGGAGTCCATGCCCTTTTTACTAAATGGTTGTCAACATTTGAGAAATGGTTGAATGAAATGAAAAGAAGACAATCTTGTCTACCCATTTTTTGGAGGGGAATGCTTTTATGTGGATTGATGTAAAAACGTACGGAGCAAAGGGGGATGGAGTGACCGACGATACCCAAGCAATCCAGACTGCATTGACTGCTGCTCTGAACCTGCAAATTCCATTATTTTTCCCTGCTGGCACCTATATCATTGAGCCAAACAGACTGGAGGTCATCCTAGGAGCAGGAAAAAGCCTAGTGATGCAGGGAATCGGTCCTTTTTCCGTAATAAAAAGGAAAGCGAATTCAACTGCCGCAGATTGGCGCTGGCTGTTCTCGATTACGTCCGCGGGTGGGGATGCTGATTCTTTTGTGGTCGCCAACCTGAAGATCGATTCCAATGCAAGAGCAAACCCGCTACCACCCGACCCTTACGATTACGAGCATAGCACCGATTTCTACATTCGTGGTGGCGGTCCTAGCAGCTATATCAATTACGTAGCACTACAACAAGTATGGTGTACGGATGGAGTCGCTGACCATTTTTACTTTGCCGGGGAAAAAAACTGCTATGTTCGCACTGTGCAAATTACCGATTTTTACAGCGACAACCGCAAGCGCACACGCTCAGATATTACCGTAACGGGGGGCCTAGAGCGGCTGAATGCAGCGAATGTAGCATGTGATCGTTTTGAGGTCGAGCTCAATCAAGGGTACGATGGAGCCACACCCATGTTCGTAAACCTGACCAATATCTCTTGCCGTCAACAGCTCGACTTGGAAGGAGATTTGTCCTCCCCAATGGTCGTGCAAGGTAGTCATCTTGTTTCGCTCGCTAGCTTCAGTCTCACTGGCATGACAGGCTGTATCAGCTCCTCGGTTTTTTATACGGCACCTGAACAGAAAAATCGGGTGAACTTTATGAAAAACATGACATTCAGCAATTGTCGCTGGGTCTTGCATACGACCGCACAAGGAAGTACCAAGACGGTTGGTACTGGTCTCACCGTGGATTATTCAGATGTAGGGCTTGTATTTGATGGCTGTAGCTTCGAGGCCAATGATACAGCGACTTCCATCGGCGGCTATGCCTTGAGCTTGGAGCCATGGGAAGTGCTCGCCGAGAGACAAGTTACTGTGAGAAACTGTTCGTTTGACCCTCGACTGACCCAAAACATTTCATTGAACCGCTGCGGAAATGTCTCCCTCATAAACAACCGTTACTCCGGGTCCGATCACGCCATCATGCTCTACGGCACCGGAACATACCCATTGGTAGTCACCGTGGATGGTGGCGACTTCAGCCAGGTTACTGGAAAAATGTTTTATCACAAGTCATCGGATAAAATAACCCTCTCCATGAAAAACCTCCCTGTTCCTGTTTCCCTCACTAGCGGCTACAAATCCGAAAACTCTTCCTTTACCCCAATTGTTTCCATCAATGAACGTGTTGTGTATGTCGCAACAGCCCCCAGCGCTTCCGTCAAATACGGCGGTATCAAAGGCGATACTCTGCGCTTGATCACTCCTGTAAACAATCAACCCTGTGAATGGATTGCGACTACGACAAATAAGACTGCCTGCACCTGGTTAGTGACCAAAACGGCCAAAAGCTAAAGGGAATGAAAAACATCCATCTGGCCCCTCGTTGTGGGATAGATGGATGTTTGTTGTTAGGCAATACGCTCCAAATCCGGATTGTATCGTTTCACATAGGTATAAATTTCTTCCCCAAGCAATTGCGTTCTCACTAGCCCATCTGCCTGCTCACTCAAATGCTGGGTGAGTTGATTCGTTCCATTTTCGATGCGTCTTTTGGCAGCCTCAGGCAGCGTCAATACATGCGGTACGAGCAATTGCAGGTACCAAACGCCCTTGTCTTCCTCGGAGACATCGATCTCCAGCTCCATGTCCGAACTGTCGAAATCGTACAGCTGGTTAAAGAGCGACTCCCTTTTTTCCAGCGTCAATACGGTAATGTCGATTTTCTCCACGCTCAAATAATACTCTTCATTGAACAAGACAATTTTGTCGTCAATCTCCTGATACTTTTTCGCCAGCGGATTCATCGTCATCGTTCCTTTCCCTCTCACATCTATCCTATAGCATACTACCTTACTGAATATTTAGGCAACTCGTCCGTATAGAAAGGGCCTTGCTCCATGCAAGACCCTCGTTTTTTTACAGGAGTGACGACGATCCCTCCACTACGGCTTGTGCGTCCTCCTTGGAAATAAGAACAGCGCGAGCCTTACCGCCGCTTTGTCCTGCGACGTACCCATCTGCCTCCATCATTTCGATGAGACGGGCAGCACGATTATATCCGACGCGGAAACGGCGTTGCAATCCAGAGGCAGAAGCTTGTCCCTGATCGGCCACAAACACGAGCGCTTCTAGATACAACGGATCATCTCCGCTGTCAAACGATGCAACCTGCTGTTCCAAATCTTCTTTGCTGAAAATGTACGCAGGCTTTCTCTGCTTTTTGATCATGTGTGTGATTCGCTCGATCTCGTCATCCGAGACAAAGTTCCCTTGCAGACGAACCGGAGTCGTGCCGCTCTCAAGGAACAGCATGTCCCCTCTACCCAACAGTCGTTCTGCTCCTGATTGATCGAGAATCGTACGCGAGTCAACTTGGGAGAATACGGCAAAAGCAAGACGAGTCGGTACGTTTGCCTTGATGTTTCCGGTAATGACATCTACGGATGGGCGCTGTGTCGCCAGAAGCAAATGAATACCGCAAGCACGTGCCTTCTGAGCGATCCGGATAATGCAATCCTCCACATCCTGCGGCGAGACCATCATCAGGTCAGCCAACTCATCGATGATAATCACAATATAAGGCAGCTGATCATCTGTCGTCTGATTGTAGCGGTCAATATCACGAACACCCGCATCTACAAACAGTGCATAGCGCTTCTCCATTTCTTCCACGGCCCACTTGAGTGAAGCCGTTGCCTGCTTGGCCTCCGTCACGACAGGCGTAATCAGATGCGGCAAATGATTGTAAGGGGCGAGCTCTACCATTTTCGGATCGATCAAGAGCAATCGCACCTGCTCAGGAGTCGCTTTGTACAGCAAACTCACGATGATCGAGTTGATGCAGACACTTTTACCCGAGCCTGTTGAGCCAGCAATCAAACCGTGCGGCATCTTTTTAATATCCGCAATAATTGGCTCGCCGCCAATGTCCATACCGAGTGCCACCGCCAGTGGAGATGAATGCTCCTGAAACTTGTCTGAGCTGATGATCTTTTCGATTAATACAGGCTGGCTGGACATATTCGGGACTTCGATTCCGATGGCATTGCGTCCTGGGATCGGTGCCTCGATGCGAATATCTTTGGCAGCCAAATTCAGTTTGATATCGTCAATCAATCCCGTAATCTTGTTCACTTTTACGCCTGGAGCCGGTTGCAGCTCAAAACGTGTCACAGATGGGCCTTTGACAATCCCTACTACCTGAGCGCTGACATTGAAATTCGCGAGCGTCTCTTCCAATAACAGCTTTTGAATTTGGGTATGCTCATCGTCATCATCGCTGACCGGCGGGCTCGGATTCAGCAGTCCCAAATCCGGCAAGGCGTATGGCGGCTGTGCTGACTCTGCTCCATGGTCAGCTTCATTGGACGAGTCTATTACCGGAGCTGACGCCGGTTGATTCGTCATGGATGCCTGAGACATGTTCACGGGCTGTGCAGCGGATGGAGCAGGGACAGGGACCGTTTCTGCAACAGATTCTGCAACTGGTTCTACAATCGGTGCCACAGGCTCCACAATCGGTTCCACAATTTGTTGAGCAATAGATTCAGGTTCAGTTGGCTCAGTAGGTTCTGGTTGCTCTGGTTGCTCTGGCGTATCTTCGGAAACCGAACCCACTTCTGCTGAACTGAGCACCTCAGATGAATCTACTTCTGCTCTTTCTAGCAAACGGCTAATTGCAGATGCATAGGCAGGCGCTTCGACACCTTCACTCTCTAGCTTTGTTTCGACTTCTTGATTCTCCTCCCCAACAGAAGGAGACTCCACGTTATCGCCATCATTCTCACTCTCTACCTGCACAACCGCACTGAGTGTAGTGATCAGTCTATGCTCGGCTTCCTCATGGGCTAGTCGCTCTTCCATCGTTTGAGAGTAGTCTGTCGGCTCTGGTTGCCCCATAGACTCCGATACCTCTTCTTCGGAATTCTCGCTCCCCATTGAATCTGCAAGCTCTATCTCTTCAGCTTGTACCTCTTCTTCCTCATTCTCCAAAGCTACAGTCTCTTCGACTGTTGGCTCAAAGGCATCAGAATCAGAATCTTGTAGATCTGTCGCTTGCGACTCCGACTCCGTATCTATTATTTTTCCTGCTATTTCTTCTGTTACCGTCTCTTCCATTTGTAAGGAAGCAGCAACCTCTCGTTCTGAATCAAGAGCTGTTTCCACAGCAGACTCCGAAGCAGTTTCTTTTCCTTCGTTATGTACAGATTCATCTACTACAACATGCTTTGGTTCATTTTGCTCAAAAGAAGCAGACTCTTGCTCCTCTGGAAAATATCGCTCGCTTATCTCTTGTTCCCACTGCTTCATCTGCTGCAAATGCTCTTCTTGCTCCAGACGCGGATAAATGATGCCCGCAGTCGTATGAATCCGATGCTCTGCCTCGCGTGTCGCCGGAGTTATCTTCCCATAAACAGGGGAAACGATTTCAGACGGCTGATAAGCACGCTTTTCTTCTGTAGAAAAAACGGGTCTCGTTACTTTTTCCGCTTCTTTTTGCGGCACACGGTTTGGACGCTGCGGTATCTCGCTGTTGTTTTTGACAAGCTCAGGTTTCTTTTTCTCGAAAACGGGCTCTGTCTTGGTTTCCAGCACGCGTTCAGTTACTGGTCGCACCGATTCGCGCTTGGGCTCGAATCGCTCACGAGGCACCTGCTGGCGACTGCGTTCATTCGATTCGGCAGGATTTACGCTATGATTACGCTTCTTGTCCAAATAGTCATCCGGGACAACTGGAAAACGAAATTGACGCTCTCTTCTTTGACGCACATTGTCTTCTATATCTCGATTGTTTACCCGTTCTTTTGGGTATATGTTTTTTGTTTTCGCCTGAGGCTGACGGGGAGCGGGAATACCTGTTGGGTTACTCGTACCTGCTGGGCGACCTTCTTCCTCTACCTCTTCTTCTCTTTCTCCCTGAAAAAAGTTCATCAGCTTTTGAAGCCACGACCACATGTTGCAACGCCCTTTCTTCACTAACCATCTTTTACCCCTTCATCTTACCATGAAAACGGGGCAGAATTAGCCGGATTGTGATTTTTTTCCGTTTTTGCGAAACCTTTTCTCTATTTGTGCGTAGAAGAAAAAGGGAATAAAAAAATAATATACATAGGGGAGGAACCCATCATGTGGAAAAAAGGTAGCGCCCTTCTGGTAGCAGGTACAGTATTGCTGACCGGTTGTGCGGGCGAGGCATCCCTGGTGCGTGATTCTATCGTAGCGACAATCGACAAGCCAAACTATGATTTTGAAAGCTCCTTGAAGCTGACAGGCGACGTTGAGAAATTGCCTGAAGCATTCGGAGAACCAGTTGACAAAGAAGGCAAAGCGTTGTTGTCTGCTTTGAAAGCAGGCGTAACAGTAAAAGGCTCTCAGCTGGATCAGGACACTATGAAGTTTCAAGTGGAAGTAAAAGACGACAAGCTCCTGCGCGACAACAAGCTCTGGACAGGTGACAAAAAGGCATCCGTAGAAACAATCATTGACGAAAATAAATTCTACGTGAAGTCTCCACTGGACAGCAAATACTTGGTAATCGATTCGAACGCATCGAATCCTTTCATGGCTCAGCTAGGTGGTTCCGATGCTGCTAACGCTGCGAAGCTGAAGGAATACCAAGACAAAATGAACAATCTTACTTTCAACTTTGTGAAAAAGTATGTAAGTAAATACGGCTATACATTGGCAGACGCGAAAAACCATGGCAAACAATCCGTTACATTGCCGAACGGTGAAAAAGTAGAAGCCACTCATGTAACTGTAAAAATCGACGCAAAAGAATTGGTAAAAATGTTCTTCTTCACAGCTAACGATGCAGTAGCTAGCAAAGAAGTAAAAGATTTTGCGATCGATATGATGGTACTGACTACTTCCATGACAGAAGATCTGTATCCAGAAATGGGCAAGAAAACTACAGAAGCTGAGAAGCGCGCAAATGCGGAAGCGATGGTAAACGAAGGCATGGCTGAAGCAAAAAAATGGTTGGATGAAACAGGTAAAGTATACACACCTGAAAAAATCGTAGAAGAAATGAAAAAAGAAGGCTTCCACAAGCTCGCTTGGAACCTCGACTTCTACATCGACAGCAACAAAATGCCTGTAAAACAAACAAGCGACTTGAGCGTAACTTTCCAAGCGCCAGAAATGAAGCAAGCTGTAACAATCGGTCTGTCTGCTGATCAATACGCATACAACTTCGGAAAAGCAACCAAGTTCGCTGCGCCAGCAAAAGATGCTGGTCTGACTGTAGAACAGCTGGTGAAAGATCAAAAAGCAATCAACAGCTTTAGCGACAAAGGCTTTGTTCGTCCAATCGCTGAAGGCATGGTTGATCAACAAAAATGGATGGAAGAAATGACTGAGGATCTGGAAGCTGAAGAAGCAACGGCCACTAAGAAGTAATATTTTCCCTCACGAAGAAAGCACGGCGCCTCTCGCGTCGTGCTTTTTTCCATATCCATAAAACTAGAGAATCTTGTGCCTTTCCAGGTATGTAAGGACAATCTGGGCAGCTTCTTCAATCGTCTGCTTGTCGCTCTCAATGACCAACTCCGCTTGAACAGGCTCTTCATACGGTGCTGATATCCCCGTAAACTGATCAATCTCCCCGCTTCTCGCTTTTCCGTATAGTCCCTTCACATCCCGGCGCTCGCACTCTTCCAATGAACATTTTACGTATACCTCGATGAATTCTCCTGCCTCTACCAGATTGCGCGCAAGCTCCCGGTCTTCCCGATATGGAGAGATAAACGCGGTCAAGGTAATCACGCCTGCATCTACGAACAGCTTCGCAACCTCGCCAATTCGCCGAATATTTTCCCGTCTGTCCTCTACCCCAAACCCCAATCCGCGGTTTAAGCCGTGGCGTATATTGTCACCGTCCAGTACGTAACTGGCTAGCCCTCTTTGATGGAGTTCCTGTTCGACTGCATTGGCCAACGTCGATTTGCCAGCACCAGACAGCCCCGTAAACCATAAGACACAGCTTTTGTGGCCTGCACGCTTTTGACGGTCTTGTTTGGTTATCGTCGTCGGATGCCATACGATATTCACGGTGCCCTCTCTAGTCATCGTCTCTCTCCTCTCTTACAACTGCTTTCTTCCAACCGATTATACGGACACCGATCGCAGCCCTTCGATCAATACCCGTGCAACCTCAGGACGGCTAAATTCAGGCGGCGGAGCCTCTCCGCGCGACAGCATTTCCCTCACCTTTGTCCCGGACAGCGCGACATGATGTTCGCTATCATGCGGGCATGTTTTGGTAGAGGCCATATTTCCACAGGTCTTGCAATAAAAGCTGTTCTCAAAAAATAATGGCATAATCCCTAGTTCCTCTGGCTGGAACTGGCGGAAAATATGCTGGGCATCGTACGTCCCGTAGTAGTTACCAACACCCGCGTGGTCCCGGCCTACAATAAAATGAGTGCAGCCGTAATTCTTCCTTACCAATGCATGAAAAATCGCTTCCCGCGGTCCCGCGTAACGCATGGCAGCCGGGAACACGGCCAACTCTACCCGTGTAACCGGATAGTATTTTTCTAGCAATACCTGATAGCTGTTCATCCGCACATCAGCAGGTATGTCATCTGCCTTCGTTTCGCCCACAAGAGGATTCAAAAACAGACCGTCGACGATTTCGAGAGCTGACTTCTGAATGTATTCATGCGCGCGGTGGACTGGGTTGCGTGTCTGAAAGCCGACAATCGTTTTCCAGCCCTTCTCGGCAAATCTTTCTCTCGTTTGTGCCGGATCGAAGTGATAGCTGGCAAAACGCCCTTTTTCGGTGCGCTTTACCAACGTAATCGGGCCACCCAAATAAACGGCGGGGCGCTCCAGCAGCTTTTTCACCCCGGGATGATTCGTATCGTCGGTACCATAGACGAGCCGAGCTTCTCGCTCCTTGTCAGGTGAATAAATATCGGTGATCTCAAGAATGCCATACACCGAACCTTGATGGCTCAACCGCACCTTGTCTCCGATTTGCAAGGCTCCTGCGACAGGGGTCGAGACCGGAAGTGTAATGGGAATGCTCCAAACCGTACCATCTGCCAGCCGCATCTGCTCAACGACAGAAATATAATCCGCCCGATTGAAAAATCCCTCAAGCGGACTGTAGCCCCCAATCCCGATTAACTCCAGATCTGCGAGTGCAAATGCATCTATCTCTACCTCATGCGTAGTCACCGATAGGTCTGCCTGTGGATCAAAACGGTTTACCAGCTCTCCCCCGTGTGGTTTCCCACTCATACAAAGCCCCTCCTATCCTTGGTTTGTTCTTCTCTTTCTCGTTACCTTGCGAGATGCAGGCCACATTCTGTTTTCCCTGCTTGCGCCCAGCGCCCTGCCCTCAAATCCTCGCCCTCTTTTACAGGACGTGTACAAGGAGCGCAGCCGATGCTTGGATAGCCCTGGTCGTGAAGAGGATTGTACGGCAATTCAAATGTTCGGATGTACTGCCACACTTCTTCCGACTTCCAATGAATGAGCGGACAAATTTTTAGCGACTGGAATTTTTCATCGCGATTGATAAAATCGACATTCGCTCTCGTGGCAGACTGCTCTCTGCGTAGTCCTGACATCCATGCAACCGTTCCGTTCAGCACACTTTCCATCAGCTGTACCTTGCGGATATGGCAGCACATATCCGGCTGCCTGCTCCACAATTCTTCGCCATAGAGGTCTGCCTGCTGTGCTAGCGTAATCTCCGGCTGCTTGATCGTTAGCTGCAACGCAGGATACCTCGCTCTCACCTGCTCAATCAAGCTGTACGTCTCGGAAAAGTGGAGATTGGTATCCAAAAAAGTGACCTTGGCATCCTTTTTCACATCGCTGATCATATCAAGCAGCACCATGGCCTCGGCCCCAAAGCTACAAGAATAAATCAAATCATCTGAAAATGTTTGGTAGGCCCATTTGATTACATCTATGGTATCGCCCATTGCGAGACTATTATTGATGGAAGCGAGTTGTTCCTCTGTCGCTGACGCATAATTCAGCTGGCTCATGTGCCCCCTCCTTGATCATTCAGCGTTCGATCTCCCTTCTTACGAACCAGTCGTCGACAAGCCATAAGCTCGTTTATATGGATCGCGTTACCTGCATGGCTGCATGGCTGCTCACGGATTGCCAGCCCACTTCCACTGCTTTCTCTCTGCCATGTTCGTACATGCTCCTTTGTGTAAGGATGTCAGTTACCAATGCCATTCGAATCGATTGACTCATCCAGTCGGCAATCAGCGGGTGGGGCAAGTACGCACTGCCCTCATAGCGATAAGCCAAGCCCGCAAGACGCTTCGGGATAGCTTGTCGCGTGAAGTAGCCCTGGCTAACGAACAGAGGAAGCACGAGGACATCCCCTTTTTGTACAAGTTCACAGGCTTGGTCGTACAGTGTATCGGGCCTCAGTGTCGCATATCCGGCAGCGGCAAATGCATAGCGGTTTTGCAAGCGGAATGTCAGTCGCAAGAGCAGCTTCTCCCAGCGCTCATGACATCCAGGCAAGTCACTGCCGTGCCCGACGAGCAACAAAGCCTCCCGACTAGGTAAGCGCGATAGACTTTCGATTCGCTCTGCCACGATCTGCTCGACGTTTCGGTGATCCTCCAATGGCGGACACCAGAGAATTCTTGCCTGAACTGGAACCCGAATCAGGTCTGTCTCTCCTGTCGGCCACGGGTCTAGTCCAAGTATCACGCGGATTTCCCCTACGTGATTGCTTCCTGCCGTGGCGAATAGCGGAACGACGACAATCGTTGTCGCTCCTGATACTTCCAGACGTCTCACTTCATCGCTGATGCTTCGTCCTTCCACTCCTCCCAGGAAAGCTACCCGAATTGGCAAATCGGCGCGGCACTGCCAAACGGCTGATTCCACCAACGCCAACCAGTCAGGATCGGATGAACCGTGAGCAATTACCAAAACCGCTGTTTTCGCCATCGGATAACCCCTTTATCCAAATTTATTTTAGTAATTCATATATGTTTACTCGGAATTATAATTGGGATAGATTGCCTCGTCAATAACAAAATCATATTTCACTTGAACATAGTGGTTTGGGACGTTGCTATAGGTGAGGGAAGAAGTTCATTTCCAGTCTGCGCTTCGGCCTACGCCCTGCACGGGGGATTGACTGTCCGCTTCGGAATAAATGGCGGGAGCGCTTCAAACGTAGACGTTTCAGAGAGGTATTCCATAAGTGAAGCTTAAATTCCCCGCCATTTATTCCTACGCTTGGTCGGGCTCCAGAGGCGCTTGGACTGGAAATGAACTTCTTCCTGCGCAGCTTTTTAAACACTATGAAAGTGATTCAAAATGGAAAGAAAAAAGCTGCCAGGCCTAATGCCTGACAGCTTCGCTTTCCACTTATTCCTCGCTCTTTTTCCTCGTTCGACGATACAGCAAATCCATACTTTCTTTGAGCGTCTCATACTCTCGCTCGGTCAAGTTTTCGATCTGTCGGATATTTGTGATCGTCTGCTTTTTGATCTCTTCGGTCAAGCGATCTTTCTCATCCGGGCTTTTGCTTTCATGTGTCTCTGTCCAATGCGTAGCAAAATTCGCCGTCAAGGCTCCCAGCATTCCGATCCCCGTGATCATCAAGATCGCGGCCATGATCCTTCCACCTGACGTCACAGGCGAAATATCACCGTAGCCGACTGTCGTGGTTGTCACGATCGACCACCATAACGCATCCGGGAAGCTTTTGATGTTCTCGTTTACACCGTATTCGAGCAAATAAATAGCAGTTGAGCTCCACAGCATGATGATCGTGACGACGCCAACTACTTGTCGCATTGGGCCTGATTGAATGATTCCCAACAAAAACGGCGACGCACGCACGATACGCACCAGCCGAAGCACACGCATGATTCTGGCTAAATACAAATAAGAGTCCAATGGGATCATTGCGATCAGATCAAACCAGTTGGCAACAACGAATTTTCGTTTGTCTTTCGCCCTCCATAGCCGGAACAAATACTCGACAATCAGCAGAATGATCAGCCCAGTGTCTACCTTGTTCATCAGTTCATCCGTCAACAGAGGATGATTAGAGAAGTCTGCGAACAATAGGATCGCATACGTAATCACAAGCATAATGATAAAAATCTCATACATCACGCGCCAGAACAAAAAGACTCCTCCCTGTGCCCATAAGTGCCTGTTCAAAATATGATCTGTTCGCATCGAAAAAGAGGCGAGAACCGGAAGCGGGAGGAGCTAAATGTAGGGAGCCTACACGAGCACCAGACTTCGAAGGTGAACGCCTCTTTCCATGCTTAGTAGCTGATCAGCGCAGCCATCAACAAACCTGCGGCAATACTCAACCGCGAAGCGAAAATACCGACGGATACGTTCCCGTTCGGAATTTCAGACACGACTTTAAATGGTGTGATCCATTCGAACAAATAAAAAATGATAACTTGAAATACCATTCCTACAATACCCCAGATGACCAAATCCCACAAGTTAACAGAGTGGTAAACAGCCGAAGCGAGGACGATTGCCAAACCGATGATTTTCCCTCCCAAATCGTGCGCGGCTGCTTTTGCCGCTGCCATTTTTTTCGGATCGTCAGTCTGTGCTCCTTGCTTGATCAGATCAAACTCCTTGTAAGGAGTCGTAATCGTAAACACAAAAATCCCCACAGCCAATATCGGAATGGTCACTGCCAAATACGCTAAAAAGTTTACTACGTAATCCAATTGTCCCAACATGTTAAGTTGTCCTCTCCTCTCGCTACTTGTCTATCCCGACCGGCAAATAGTAGGATAGGTTGTTTGTAATCGGTCCCCCGACACGAGCTACAATTGCCGATGACTCTGTTCCGATCCAAAAGGACCCCCAGAGCAGCCGTCCAGCATATGCTCCCTTCATCGTCTCAACCGTTATCTCTGGAAGCTCCACCCGTTTCTGATAAATCATCGGCTGCTCCCAGTAAAACTCTTCCTCATCCTTCTCTTGCAGCGTACCATCTGATGCAAACAGCATGACACCGCCACCTTCCCGTCCAAAAATCGGCTTCGTGACGTAGTCCTCCCTGCCTGCAAACCGATTTTCAAAATAAGTCGGCAGCATGTAAGCTTCGATGATCGCGTGCTCTTCTTCGGTGAAAAACTCATTTGCCTCATGCAAGTTCCAGATGAGCGCCTGCAAAGCCTTCGTCTGAATGAGAAACGCAGAAGGAGGATTAATAATGGCCAGCTTTTTGCGGGCAATTAACGAAAGCACATGCTCACCAGTCGGGTAGCCATCTTCATCCCGTTCTACCGCCAGCTTTTCCAAAGCATGCAGGCGGTACAACACATCGACTGGCAGTAGCTCCTCGTTTTCCTTTACATAGAGACGATCTTGCCAAACACGCAAATGCTCCAAAGCCGCAAACCTGGCAGACAGACCCGATTTGTTCAATAAGTACAAGGTCGTTCCCTTGTCTTCCTCATGCCAGTCGAGCGAGCTAAACCAGATAGATTCCGTATCATAGCCTTGCGCCCGATAGGCGTCGACCACCTTGCTGAATGCCGAACACAACTGTCGCGCCATTCCTTCATTCGGGTCCTCGCGCAGGAAATGGCGACAAGCACGACCGTTCACATAAAAAGCCTCGACGATTCCAGTAGGGGTATCGCTATTGCACTCAAGCATCTTCAATCCTTCTGTCGTCTGGGCAAAATCAAAGCGTCCAATCACAGTCGGCACTGCTTGGGAAACAACGATCCTGACTGCCTGCGAAGCCTCCTTTGGCACTCCTAGTTCTAACAACAGGGAGTCCTCTGCACGCTGCAATACCGGAACGACCTTGGAAAAGACTTGCCCCAGTCGCTCGGTTGCCATCGCGATTTCCTCTCGAAAGGAGGGAGAGATCAGGTGGATATCATGAAGCGCATATTCCTCGCCATACATCCAATCCCAGGTAAATACGCCCTCTTCCCGCATCGGGCCGTACAGCGCCTCTCGTTCTCGTCGATTTTGGTTTTCCACTTCCTTCACCTCACCCGGAGCTGGAATAGCCCGAACTTCCGATACCACCCTTGGAGCTGCTCGTGCTTATCCCACTCGATACTCCGGATTTGCTCTTGTAGGATCTGTAAGTAGAGCTTGAACCCCCACCGCTGCTGCTATCGTCACAATAGCCGTCATTGTCGTTATCGTAGCAATCATCATAGTCGTCCTCGGAAGAACAACCGCTGACCGCAAGTGCAGCTGCGACGAACAGACCAACTACTTTCTTCGATTTCGTTTGTGTCATTCTACTTCCTCCTACACTGGCTTCGCGTAGTAAACATAAACCTGACGATCTTCATCCACCTCGGCCGATGTCTTCTCCCATTCGCGTCCATTCACATACAAGTAGTCACTTTGCAAATGCAAGAGAGCATTGTCATCGTCCTTGAAATAAAACGTGTGTACGAGCGGATAAACGCGTGCATTTTCTTGATATTCACGCATTTCGATCTGGATGCTGCCCCAGCGTGCAGACACAGCCTCCGCATAGTCGACAGCCTGCTCTTCTGTTGAGCGCTTGACGTAAATGACATACGTACCGCTTTCGATTGAACAGGACGTCTTTTCATAAACGACATGCCCTTTCACCAAATAATCGCAAGCAAAACGCAAGGAGACCTCATCTTTGTCCACGTTGTCATAGTAAAACTGAACAGGGTACCCCCTCGCCTCATCCAGCAGCCGATATTCCAATCGTGCCATTTCTCTCACCTCTTTTACCTATCCCAGAATAACAAATCATTCGCAACATTTTTATACGTGAGCCGAAACATTTGGTTGCACTACATAAGTCGTGCTTCTTTTGTTTCCGTTACTGTTGAATCATACCACGAATGGTTTCATGCAAATGTCCGTTGCTCGCCACGAATGAAGGAGTGTGATCTTGTTGGAATGGTTCATGCTGATACGGCTTTCCAGACCAGTCCGTAATCGTTGCCCCCGCCTCCTGGGCGATAACAATTCCGGCAGCCACATCCATAATATTGGAGCGTTGCATCACGATATAATCGAGCCATCCGTTTGCCAGCAAGCACCAGTCCAGTGCAGGCGCAATATTTCGCATGAGACGCTTGGTCTGGAATACAAACGGTTTCGTAAAAGCCATCTCTTCTTCCTTCGTTACCGTGTCTCGTCCACGGATGTACGTACCGACTGCACGTGTGAGGTCTTGACGGTTATTGACGTTCAATCGTTTTCCGTTCAGATAGGCTCCTTTTCCTTTTTCCGCCCAAAACATTTGACCCGCTACTGGATTGTAGACGACGCCCAGCACCAGCTCACCCTTGTGCTGCAACGCAATCGAGATCGAGAAATACGGATAGCCGATAAAATAGTTATTCGTTCCATCTAAAGGATCGATAATCCACAAATACTCTTCCTCACGGGAAACCATTCCGACCTCTTCTGAAAAAATGGTATGTGTCGGGAAGTGGCGATGCAGTACCTCAATGATGCGCTTCTCACTGCCTTTATCCTCTGGCAGCTTCACGTCGTTATGCAATTCCTCATCGGGCACGAGCTGTTCGAGAAAACGTTCCTTCAAAAACGCACCCGCGACACTTGCTGCTTCTTTTGCAATTTCGATCATGACATTTCGCTCCTTTTTCCCTTTGGAACAACTTCCTAAATAATATTCGATGTCAAAAGACGACTTTTTGAACAACCTTCCACTTGCACTTGCATAGGAAAGATTACTATCATAGAGAAACACCCGAAGGAGGGGGATAAACATGAACACCGACTTCATTCGGCTGAAAAACATGGAAGGTGAACTCAAATTCACCCAAATGAACAATAGCTACGGCTTCTCTGTCACCACAAAGGAGCTCGTTTTTTTCAAGCCACACATGACCTACCATTTGTTTTTGCAGGATATCATCAGCATGGTCCCGATGAAGCTAGACACAAGCCCAGTCACGTTTCGGCATCGGAGTGAGACGGTTCACGCCTCGTTTGGTTCCGATTACTACAAGCTGACCGCCAAGTGGGCGCGGATTGTTTCTCGATCCGGTATCGTCGAAAAAGAAAACATGGAGTTTATCGTGCCGCTTTCCACCAAAATGCTCACATATATTTCGGAATACAGCGGCCTCGTTGTCATCAAATAACACCGTCAACCCTCACCCTCACTTTTTTGGTGTGGAGCGAGGGTTTTTATTATCGAGCATTTCTGGATAGCACAATGAACGTTCCTGTACCGTGGGCGATCCGCCTATCCCGATCATCGTAGACACTGCTCTCCATGACGACCAACGTGCGTCCGCGATGCAAAAAGCTCGCTTCTGCGCGCAGCCGCTCCCCTATTCCCGGAAGCAAATAATTGACCTTCAGCTCTGACGTCACTGCATACTGATTGGGTGGCAAGGATCGATTGATCAAGGAGCCCATCGCTGAATCGATCAAGGTCGCGAGAATACCTCCATGAACAACCCGCCCTGAATTGTGCATGAAAGGGGTCAGAGGCAATTCGAAGCGATACGACTGTCTTTCTTCGTCGATGAACTCTCCCTTTAATCCAAGAAACCCAGAGATAAACGCGCTATTCCGTTCCCGCTTTTGATGAATGGCAGCAACAGCCAGCTCGAGAATGCAGCGCTCCTCTTCATTCCCGTCCGACCAGATATTTTTTAATTCATCTAACATTTTGTTCACTCCAACCGAAATAGAGTCGATCCTTCTATTTTATCCCAAACAAGCTGATTTCGCTACGATTCCTAAGCTTATACCAATCGAAAGCAGCCGTCCGAACCATTCGAGACTGAGCAAATGTTCAGACTTTTACGGTTGTTTCTGTAATTAAAAATTGATAAGATAGTTCAAAACATAAGACAGGCATTATCCGTATGGGAAGGGAGTTTTTCAAATTGGCCAGACAACGAAGTGACATGATCAAAAAAGGATTCGACCGCGCACCGCACCGTAGCTTGCTACGTGCAGCAGGTGTAAAGGATGAGGATTTCGATAAACCGTTTATCGCCATTTGCAACTCGTACATCGACATTATTCCGGGTCACGTGCACTTGCAGGAGTTTGGAAAACTGGTCAAGGAAGCCGTTCGTGCTGCTGGCATGGTTCCATTCGAATTCAATACGATTGGTGTTGACGACGGAATCGCTATGGGGCATATCGGGATGCGCTACTCCCTCCCGAGCCGCGAGATCATCGCAGACAGCTTGGAAACCGTTGTCGCTGCTCACTGGTTTGATGGCATGATCTGTATTCCGAACTGTGACAAGATCACGCCTGGGATGATCATGGGTGCGCTTCGTGTCAACATTCCAACCGTATTTGTAACCGGTGGTCCTATGAAAGCCGGGAAAACGAGTGATGGTCGCTCCATCTCGCTTTCCTCCGTATTCGAGGGTGTCGGAGCTCACCAAGCAGGCTTGATCAACGACCAACAGCTCGAGGAGCTGGAGCAATATGGATGCCCGACTTGCGGTTCCTGTTCTGGTATGTTTACAGCGAACTCGATGAACTGTTTGCTCGAAGCCATTGGTTTGGCACTGCCAGGCAATGGTACCGTACTCGCTGTCTCTCCTGAACGTCGCGAGCTGGTACAAGCATCTGCTGAAAAACTGAAAAATCTGATTGAACGCGACATTAAGCCACGCGACATCGTGACGCTAGAAGCAATCGACGATGCATTCGCTCTTGACATGGCGATGGGTGGATCAACCAATACCGTTCTCCATACACTAGCTATCGCGCAAGAAGCAGGCATCGAATACCCGATTGAACGCATCAACGAAGTAGCGAAGCGCATTCCGCATATTTGTAAGCTGGCACCTTCCTCCGACTATCATATCGAGGATTGCCACGAAGCAGGCGGCGTATCAGCAGTTCTGAATGAAATCGCGAAAAAAGCAGGCGCGATCCATCCAGACCGTATCACTGTCACGGGCAAAACCCTTGGTGAAAACATCGCTGACGCTGAAATCAAGAACGATCAAGTCATTCGTCGCCTGGACAACCCATACAGCGCTTCTGGCGGTCTCGCTGTTCTGTTCGGCAACCTGGCGGAGCAAGGCTCGATCATCAAAACAGGTGGTGTCGATCCTTCTATTAAAAAGCACGAAGGTCCAGCCATCTGCTTCGACTCCCAAGAGGACGCTCTGGCAGGAATCGCCGCTGGAAAAATCAAATCCGGTCATGTTGTCGTCATCCGCTACGAGGGACCAAAAGGCGGCCCAGGCATGCCAGAAATGCTGGCTCCTACCTCACAAATCGTGGGTATGGGCCTCGGTAAAGAAGTCGCGCTCGTCACAGACGGACGCTTCTCCGGTGCTTCTCGCGGAATCAGTATCGGTCACGTGTCTCCAGAAGCCGCAGAAGGCGGTCCAATTGCCTTCGTACAGGACGGAGATATCATCTCGATTGACCTCGAGGAGCGCACGATGCAACTGCTCGTGGATGAAGCCGAGCTGGCTCGCCGCAAAGAAGGCTGGAAAGAATTCGAGCCGAAAGTAAAAACAGGCTATCTGGCTCGTTACTCCAAGCTGGTAACCAATGCGAGCATGGGTGGTATTTTGAAAATCTAGTGTTGCAAGTAAAGCCAAAACCCTTCCTTTGTGAATCACCGTCACTCAGGAAGGGTTTTTGTATTGACTTTTCCATCTATTCCCTCATACAATCAAGTTAATAAATTTTAACTGGTTAAAAGGATTGTGATGCATATTGGAGCAAAAGTCGATTTTTATCATCGAAAACTACGATCAGCTAAAAGTGATCAGTGACCCGTTACGCACGAAAATGCTGATGCATCTGGTAGAAAAGCCGCACACGGGGCAACAGCTCTCCCAACTTTTTGGGCTGTCCCGCGCGAAGATTCTGTACCACCTGCGTGAGCTGGAGAAGCACGGCATCATCCAGTTGGTTAAAAAGGAAGAGAAGGGCGGCAACATTCTCAAATACTATCAGGCGGTGGCAAGAGGTTTCATACCTGCTGATCATCTACTCACGTATACGGAGTCGAAGGAGGCAACCAGGCAATCCTATGTCGAAGTGTTGCAACGGGCGAAAACAAGAGCACTCAGTGCTCCAGAAGAAGCCTTTGCGCTGACGTCATCCGAAGTAGAGAATTGGCCGCGCATCTCCTTACAGTCTGAAGTCAAAGTCAGCCAGCAGGCGTTTGTATCCTTTTTGCAAAAATACCGGAACCTGCTCCACGAATTGCAGCAAAGCTCCCTGGATGACCCATCTTCGAAGCAGGATTACTACCTGATGATTACGGGCTTTCAAATTGATGAACCGTTATTCAAAAAGGATGGGCATGAGTAACAAAGGGAAATGTAAGACGATATTTCCACATGAGTATGAAAAACCTATTCGCGTAGGTTTTTCTTTCAGACACTCGGTTAATTTTTTTTAACCAGTTAATATTAAGGAGAGTGAATCTCTATGGAAGCTGTCCCCAAGCAATCTAGCCTTCCCTCAGTGGATACATCCCGCTTGTTTACGAAACCTTTTACCCTTCTTTGGATATCCGCCCTTTGTTCCGGACTCAGTATCTCACTCTTTCTTTTCTCCCAAACGTGGTATATCATCCAGGTTTTATCTCAGGAGGCCTCTTTAGGCATTGTATTTATGGCGGCAACCATTCCCAGGATCGTCTTTATGCTGATAGGCGGAACGCTCGCTGATCGGATGAGCAAAAAGAGAATCCTGTCGATCACAAGCATGCTGAAAGCAATTTTGATGCTGTTGCTTGGGGGAATCATCTGGTGGGGGTATTCCTCGCTTGCGCTGTTTGTTTGGTTCGCTCTCTTCTTCGGTACGATTGATGCCTTTTATTGGCCAGCTCAAAATTCGTTCCTACCGTCAATCGTACCCTCTTCTTCCCTTTTGCGTGCGAATTCTGTGCTGCAAACGACAAGCCAAACCTCACAGCTCCTCGGTCCTGTTCTTGCCGGTTTTGTGATTGAGTGGGGAAGTTACCCCCTTCTATACAGCTTTATCGGCTTGCTTCTTCTGGTTGCAAGTGTAGCAGCATGGTGCATGCCGAAACAGGAACCTGCCGTTCTTTCCAAACCACAGCCAAGGCTCAAGGAATCGTTAAAGGAAAGCTTCTATTATGTCAAACAATCGGATTTTCTTCCCTTGCTATTGACCTCCATCATCTGCCTGAACGTATTTTTGATGGGCCCCTTATACATCGGCTTGCCGATTTTTGTAGATCAGGTGTTAGCTGGCTCTACCCTGCAGTACAGCTTTTTGGAAGGGGGACTCGCTTTTGGCATGCTTGCCGGGGCAATCGTGCTCGCACTCATGAAACTGGGTCAAAACAGGTTGCAGATCGCCTTTCTTTTCATGATGATGCAAGCGCTTGTCTTCTTTGCTTTTAGTCTCACCCAACAGTTCTGGCTCAGCTTGCTTATTCTTTTTACGCTCGGGGTCACGTTTTCTCTCATTAATATTCCGATTCTCTCTTTTGTTCAGGAAAAGGTGCCACAAGCCTCTTTGGGGAAAGTCATGAGTTTGGTCTCGCTCTCGTCTTTAGGTTTGCAGCCGATTTCACAGGCGATGACGAGTCTTTTGATCGCATACGGACTTACGGCCAAGGAAGTGATGCTGCTTGCCTCCATCCCTCTCTTCATTGCTTCCTGTTTCTTTTATTGGCGGCACAAGTATGCTTGGTCTGCAAAGAGGGATGATCTGTAATAGATCATCCCTCTTCCCTATCGTATTTACAAAACTTGCTTATTCGTTCATCGCAACTTTACCGCGTGCAAGACGTATTAGTAAGTAGAGAGCCGGACGGGTAGATTACAAGACTCGCCGTGCCGAAACGAAGCGTTTCTCCCAGGACGTGCCCTTAAAGGTCGAATACGTCACTCCTGGTTTTCCATATGTATGAAGGAGTTTGTTGTTACCTGCATAGATCGCCACGTGTGTAATCCGTTTGGACGTCGTCGTTTTACTCGCCTTGAAGAACACCAGGTCTCCTTTTTTCAGGTTCGACTTGGACACACTCATTCCTACCTTGGCTTGATCGCGAGAAGTGCGTGGCAAGGTCTTGCCGACTGCGACTTTAAATACGCGCTTTGTAAAGGAAGAGCAATCAAAAACGGCTGTGGTATTGCTGCTCGCACCGAATTTATAAGGAGTACCCATATATTTTCTTCCCGTGGCAATGACCTTGTCCGCCTTGGATTGCGTCCATGCAGCCTCGGCCACATTTTGCTCTCCTGGCAGTGGAGCGACAATCGCCGTGACTCCCAATGCTACTCCCATTACAATTCCTATGAGGGCTTTATGTAATTTCATGCTGTTCATCCTCCCTTTTCTTTTGAAAAAGATCCCTGCTCAACAGGAGACCATTTTATGCAAAGTTTGGCTGACCTCTCACTTGTTCTCTACTTTACCAAAGCTCACCCTCTATGAAATTACCAAAAACTTACCAAAAACTATTTTTTCAACTGGATACGATTACCGCTTGACGCCTTTGCGCTTGATTTAATAGGCACTCCTCAAATTTTCAGTCTATTTTCCTTCCATAATGTCCCTCTTAAATTGGCAAAATCTATCCAGCCCCCATTTGTTAAAACTCGCGACCTACGCGACTTTTGTCCTAGTTCCGTTTACAAAAACCCCCTATTCTCTCTTTTTCACGTCATCTACCTCTGGAATCTCGCTTCTCTTTCTTCTCTCTACTTGCAACTAGCAGGGAGTCATCGTAAAGTAGATAGGAGTTCGTTTTGAAGGAGGCACATATGCGACTGCGTAACATTCCAGGTGCCGAAGCGGCCCTGAGAGAATATCCGACGTTCGTAGACAATCCCCTTTCCTACAAAGGAAATTGGAAGGAACGCTTCGGGAATAACAATCCGATTCATGTGGAGATCGGCTGTGGAAAAGGACGTTTCATTAATACACTGGCCGAGCGTCACCCTGACATCAATTTCATTGCGGTTGAACTGAAGGCGGAGGTCGTTCTGCGCGCTGTCCAACGTACGGAGTACAAAGCTATTCCGAATCTGGCCTTTGTCCAGTACGACGCTTCCAAGTTGACCGAGTTGTTTGCCGATCATGAAATTTCTCGCATCTATCTGAACTTTAGTGATCCGTGGCCAAAAACCCGTCATGCGAAACGCCGTCTTACTTACAAGAGCTTCTTGAACACCTATCGTCAGGTGCTTGTGGCAGACGGTGAGCTTCATATGAAGACAGACAACGAGAACCTTTTTGAGTTTTCACTCAACCAATTTGCTGCGGAGCGCTTCCAGATGCGCAATATCACCTTTGACCTGCACCAGTCCAAGCTGGCGGCAGATAATGTGATGACGGAGTACGAGGAGCGCTTTTCTTCTCGTGGGCAGCGTATTTATCGGGTGGAAGCGAGTTGTGTGATTAAGTAGACCCGAGTTTGAGTCAACATAGGGGAGGAGAAGAAAAAGCACAGTTCTCTTCGACTCTGACACGCCCGCAAGGGAAATTTCACTGTCCGTCTCCACTTCCAAAAGGGGACCGTCGAGCCAAAGCCACCCTACGGGCGGAAGTTTCTCAGGGAAGAAGTGTTCGACAAGCGTGGTCCCCTTTTGGAAGTTCCGACTGGGTAGGCGTTGTCAAGGTCTGCGAGATCTGTGCTTTTTCTTCTCACCAGCTTTGTTGGTTCATCGGAACCTTCTTAATACTTGTCAAAAATCATATTACAAAAAAAAGACCCTTTACGCTCTCAAGTAAGCTTTGGAACTTGCTTGAATGCGCGAAGGGTTTTTTTATTCTTTTTGTCGCCCGACGCTTTTGTACACGCGCTCTGGACGTCCGACGACGCCGTACGAAAGGTCTGCGATGGCGTCTCCTTTGGCTACCAAATATTCGAGGTATCGCCTTGCTGTTGAACGGCTGATGCCTGTTTCTTTGCTGACCAAATCCGTTGTGGCCTCCTGCGTCTGCATGAGAAAGCCAGAGATCTTGTCCAGCGTAATTTGATCAATTCCTTTGACTGCCCTTGTCTCGGTTGTCTTCTTTTGGCCTGTCCGGGCAATGAGCTCATCGATTTGGGCTTGGCTGATCTGATCGGTGTCTTTTTTCCAATCGCTCACCTTTTGCCTGAACTCCTGATAATTCCGTAACGTTTGTTGCAGGCGTGCAAAGATAAGGGGCTTGGTAATAAAATCGAATACACCATAGCGGATCGCTTCTACAACTGCATCCACTTCTTTGGCAGCTGTCAGCATGATGACATCCGTTGTAGGGCACTGCTCCTTTAGGATCGACAAAAAATCAAGGCCGTCCATATCCGGAAAATAAATGTCGAGCAACACGAGATCAGGCTGCAAAATTTCCATCTGGTCCTTGGCCTCTTGCCCATTCGTAGCAATGCCAATCACCTCGTACCCCTCCACTTTTTCCACGAAGCGTCGGTTTACCTCTGCAATTCTCAGGTCGTCTTCAATAATGAGTACCCGTATCATCTAAAACGACCTCCTTCCGTTCTGCCGTGCGTGCATCCTTTGGTATCGTCACAGTAAAAATCGTTCCACCTACTGGATTACCCGTATGCGTTATATTACCGTGTACATGTAAAACAGCTTGTTTGACTAAGTGCAGTCCGTAGCCATGATTCGGCTGCTGCTTGGTAGAGAAGCCGAGCTCGAAAATTCGTTCAGCATTCTCTTCGGAGATGCCTGGTCCCAGGTCCTCTACCTCTATGAGCAAGACCTCTTCCATATTGAGCAAAAAGATCGTGATTTCTGGTGCAAATGCACCTGGAGCTTTTACAGCGTCCATCGCATTATCTATCAAATTGCCGAGAATGACAATCAGCTGTGAGCGATCAATCGAGGCAGGAATGTCACGGAAGTTGCTTTCTGGATCAATTTTCAAATCCACTTTACGTTCGTTTGCTTGATTCAGCTTCCCGAGCAACAAGCCACCTATCAGTGGGTCGGGGACTTCTTGCATAATAAACGTCGTATTGTGGACATGCACATTCAGCTCAGAAGAAATCGTTTCAATCGCTTCCTGATACGATTCAAGCTGAATGAGTCCTGATATGAGATGCAGTTTGTTGGAATACTCATGCGTCTGGGAACGAAGGACTTCGGCATACTCCTTCACCCGTGACAGTTCCTGTGTGACCTCGAACAGCTCGGACCGATTGCGAAAGCTCGCTACAGCACCGATAACTTGGCGCTCCTTATCCATAATCGGAACGCGGTTCACGACTAATATGTGCTCGTCCACATTCGTTTCGCGGTCAAATTCGGCTTTCCCTGTCTCAATTACCTCATGAAGGCCCAGCGAACGAACCAGCTCGTCCTGTTTCTCCATAATCCTGTCTTTATCCTTCGCTTGCCCCAGCATATGGTGAGCAGTCTGATTCGCGAGTGTGATCGCCCCTTCCTTATTGACCGCCACAATGCCTTCGCGAATCGATTCCAGCACGGCTTGATTTTCCTGATATAATCGCCCGATTTGTTCAGGCTCCAAACCAAATATGGCTTTCTTTACATTTTGTGAAAGAATGAGCGTAGCCACCACACCCAAGAGCAAGGTGACGATCCCGATGACGAAGATTCGATTGCGATACGATTCAATCGTTTCATTTATATCCTCAAACAAAAAGCCGACAGAAACGACTCCCATCACCTTTCCTTCCTCATCATAGATCGGTGTCTTTCCTCTGAGTCCGGGGCCAAGCGAGCCGACTGTCTCAGAGATGATGGATTGCCCCTCAAATACTGCCTCATTGTCGCCTCCCACCATCTTTTTGCCAATCTGCTCTGGATCAGGATGGGAATAGCGGATGCTTTGCAAATTTCCTACTGTGATAAAAGCCGCATTCGTGTCTACACGTATTTTTTCCACGATTGGATTAATAATCTTGGCAGGGTCTTCTGCGTCAAACGCCTGTTTAATCTCGGACATCTGCGCGACGGTCTTGGCGGTATGCAGTGCGCGTGTTCCGATCTCATGCTCCAATACGCCCGCTAACATCTGTTCAAACATCGTACCGAGGATGACCGTCACGCCAAAAAGGAGCGAACAAATAATCAACATCAGCTTGCTGTGAAAACGCATATCGTTCCCTCCTCTTCTTCTCATTGTATCTTATTTCGCTCGATGACAAAAAAGAGGCCATCAGCAGGCC
This sequence comes from Brevibacillus antibioticus, assembly GCF_005217615.1. Taxonomy (NCBI): domain Bacteria; kingdom Bacillati; phylum Bacillota; class Bacilli; order Caryophanales; family Paenibacillaceae; genus Brevibacillus; species Brevibacillus antibioticus. Next base: position 389,458 of record NZ_SZNK01000001.1, on the reverse strand, counting down.
CCTTCTTTATTTCTTTCTTCTTATAGCTGACTAGAATGAGATGACTCCGGTAAGAAGAGCAAGCGCAATCATCACGATCGATGTTCCAAACGCCCATTTCAGGATGAACTTTTGGGTTTCCGCATAATCGACCCCAACCATCCCGATCAACAGATACTGTGCTGCAAACAACGGGCTGAGTACATGCAGCGGTTGACCCAGGATGGAAGCGCGACCAATTTCCGCCGGATCGATTCCGTAAGCGGCTGCTGCATTTGCCAGGATGGGAACGATCCCGAAGTAATACGCATCATTCGACATGAAATACGTGAATGGCATGCTTGTCAGCGCTACGAGTAGAGGCATATGGGAACCAAGTGAATCCGGAATCCAGGAAACGAGTGTGCTCGCCATCGCATCGATCATTTTTGTTTCAGACAGGATGCCTGTAAAGATTCCCGCAGCGAAAACCATGGACACGGTAGCCAGTGCGTTAGCTGCGTGGGCGGCAATTCGCTCTTTCTGATCTTGCATTTTCGGATAGTTCACAAACAGGGCAATCGCAAAAGCGAGCATGAACAGCGTCGGCAGTGGCAAAAAGCTCGTAATCAGGCCGACCATCAGGGCTGCGGTCAACAACAGATTGAACCAGATCAAGCCCGGACGTTTCAGTGCAGCGGTCTCATCCGTCGCCGCCACCTCTTGTCCTGCAAGCGATTTCAAATCTTCATCTGGTATCTCAATAATCCCCAAACGCTTACGCTCTTGTTTGCCCAGAATACAGGCTACGATCATCACCCACGCAATTCCGCCAATCATCATAGGAATCACAGGGACGAAAATCTCGGAAACATCCATATGGAGTACACTCATGACACGTGCTGTCGGTCCACCCCAAGGCGTCATGTTCATGACACCGAGCGAGAGCATCGCCATGGCTGCCAAAATCATCGGTCTAATTCCCAGCTTCCGATACAAAGGTAGCATCGCGGTAACAGTAATCATATAAGTCGTGGTTCCATCTCCATCCAGTGCGACCAAGGTAGCGAGAATCGCTGTACCTACAATCACCTTCAGTGGGTCACCCTTCACTATTTTCACGATTTTCTTAATTAATGGATCAAACAGACCCGCGTCCATCATGACTCCAAAGTATAGAATGGCGAACAACAGCATAATTCCCGTAGGGGCAATTTTTTTGATGCCTGCAAGCATCATTTCGCCAATTTCTGTCGTACCAAATCCGCTAATCAACGCAAAAACAACAGGAACAACAATCAAAGCAACCAATGCCGAAAGCCGTCTCGACATAATCAAGTACATGAAAACCGCTACCATGAGAAATCCAAGTAATGCCAGCATACGCTCGTTCCTCCTCGCGAGAATGCGCTTTCATTTCGTGCTGACATTATAACAATATTCATAAAAATCCGAACAGAATAGGCGCATAAACTGTTTTAACCACATTTCCTCTATTAACATCATAAAAATTACGGGATGCGCACATGGTGATCGGAGCATACATGTACATAAAAAAGAGGCTTTTCCCCTGTAAAGAAACAGGAGCTTGTGAAATATTTCTGAATCACACGAATTGATGAGCCCGGGAACAGTCGAAACACGTAAATCCTGATTCCGTTTCCTGCTCACCATTTGGGTCGAAGACGTGGATGAAGTCTGTGAAGAATTGAAAAAACGTGGGGTTGCTCTACTTAACGGTCCGATCGACCGGCCGTGGGGAGTGCAAACGGCTTCATGCATCGATCCGGCAGGACATGCCTGGGAGATCGCGAAACAATTAAATATCGTTTTCCTCTATCTATTCTCTTCTCTTATTTGACGGATAGCTCCCTACCTACGTCGCTATGGCCTCCTGCTGATTGACCCAGCTTTCGAAAAAAAAAAGAACGGCACGAATCAGCCGTTCTCTCTTGTATTTTATACATCCCGCTTTTGAAACACCCGAATCGACAACCCCAACGCCACGATGCCATAGAGGATGGTGTAAATGAGCATGGCAGTACTCGGAGGAGAAGTCGTACCGAAAATTCCTTGCGAAGCAAAGGACAGCGGATCGTCAGCAGAGTCAAATAGCGAAAGCGTCGCTTGCCTGAACAATGAATCGGCCGGAAAGAGCAGACTGGAAATAATCCCGATGTTGGTAAGCGAGCTATTGCTAAAGACCGCACCGATCTGCTCAATAAAGCCGCCAACGAAGCTGATCCCGTACAGAATGATCAGGATAATACCACCCGTCACTGTGGTGGTCATGCTGCTTAAGAACATCGCGACACAGACAAGGATGATCGGCATGCTAACGAAGAAGGCAGCTGCTTTCAGGATTTGGCCAACATCCACCTGAACAGCCAGCATACCTCCCCCCACCCATTGATTGATCCCCAATAACCCGAGGAACATCAAGAGTGCGTACACCCCCAGCATACTCGCCAACCCGAAAAATTTCCCCAGCACATATTTGTAGCGAGGAAGTGCTCGCGCTAGCCACGTATCGATCTGATGGCTTTCGATTTCAGAAGCAATGCTCCCTACACTGCTCAAAATCGCCAGGAGTGCCGTAATGACAGAGCCAAAGTACAAGCCCATGCCCAACATCTGTGTGGAGAGAACCTGCTTTTCCAACACGGTCTCTACACCCGTGTCTCCTACCATCTCTTTCATTTCTTTAACCGCATAGCCAGTTGCAAGTCCAAACAGCAGCAGGAAGGCCAGCGACATGATCAGCGTAATCGTAAAAATACGCTTGGAGATCATTTCTCTATACGTGATCTTGATGATCGGCCACATGTCGTTCCCCCTCCTTTCTCTGCACCCAATACAGGAATACATCTTCCAGTGATTGCTGCTTCCGCACGACTTCATGAACCGCAACCCCGGAGGCAATCAACTGTCGCAAGAGGGCTGGCACTCGATTGTCCTGATCCAGGGTCATCATCCAAGAATCACGGTCTTCTTCTTGTCTGACGAGTTGACTCGCTGTAACGAAGGAAGGAAGCTCCTTATGAAAGCCTGCGCTATCCTTGTCCACTGTCAATTCAATTTGTGGTTGGACGTTATTCAGCTTGCGCCAGTCGCCGTGTACGACCAGCTCACTACGGTGAATGATCCCGACGTAGTTGCACACGCTCTCCATTTCACTCAGTAGATGACTGTTGAGAAAAATCGTCTTTCCTTGGTCACGCAGTCTCCCGATCAGCTCACGTACTTCTTTTCGCCCGATTGGGTCCAGTGCGGAGGTCGGCTCATCGAGGAAGATCAGCTCTGGATCGGATAAGAGGGCGCAGGCAATCCCGATACGCTGCTGCATGCCTTTGGAATAGCCCCGGATGCGTTCACGCTCACGTCCAGCCATTCCGACCAGCTCAACGACATTTTTTATGACTGTTTTACTCTCGCGATGTGTTAATCCACACAACTCGGCATGATGCTCTAAAAGCTGTTGACCTGTCAACCAATCCGGATAGCGGAATAGCTCTGGTAAGTACCCTACCTTTTTTCGCGATTCTACACTGCCAATCGGCTGCCCAAGCATAACCGCTTTGCCATCCGTCGGGTGCAACAACCCGAGCATCGTCCTGACAAAGGTACTTTTACCCGCTCCATTTTGCCCGAGGAAACCAAATACAGAGCCGCGCGGTACCTGTAGCGTAATATTTTTGCAGCCGGCTTTGCCGTTGTATTGCTTGGTCAACTCCCAGGTCTCAATCACATAATCTGACATCGCTTACCTCACCTTCTCCATTGCAAACGGGACAAAGCAGAGCCCCCCCCCTTTTCAGGAAAACTCCGCCAGTGCCCCGCTATTTATTTACTTATTTCAGTTGATTTGCAAAATCCAACAGCCCGTCAGCGTTCTTTTCGCTGCCTTCCAGCATGTGAATCTGTCCATCCTGCTGCCACATCAGACGTGCATTGTATTTACCTGTGATCAGCATTCCGTTTTGACCGTTCACTTTTACTTCCTTCATCTTGCTATCGCCGTCTGCCATGTATGGCACAGGGAGGGTATGCTGCCAGTCTTCGATGCTCACCATCTGCTTTTTCACTTGATCTGGAATGAACGGCAGGGCCAAGAGTGTCTCGCGAAGCTGGGCCAGATCAACTCCCTCAGGAGCTGTTAGCTCAGGTGCGTCCACGACAGAGTAGCCATAGCTTTCTTTTCCTGCGGTCATCCAGACTTTCTGCATCTGTGGGATCTTCAAGGAGAAGCGTTTGCCATTCAGCTTTTCATCAAAGCGCGCCTTTACCTGCAATTGCCCCAGTAGCTTGTTTGCACGATCGGCATCGATTTCCATGTGCATGGTGTAAGGAGAATTGACGTCCACGCTATCCACTGTGACATCTTTCGGCAGCTCAGGCAGCTTCACTCCAGCCTTTAGCGCGGCTTCTTTACTGTTGTAATAATGATTTCTTTGTTCGAGCTTCTCTTGATCGTTTTTATCCATCCAGATTTTCCCAATCCCAGGTAGTTCCGTCTCGCCCCAATTGCCGCTAGCGATCCATTGTTCGACCTCTCGCAGATCCTCTTGCGTCACTTTGACAAACTCTACTTTATCCATGCGGAAAATGGACAGAAAATCGTTCGCTGCTGCTTGTACTTGGGGGAAAGACAGGGACACAGCCAATACTGCTGCTGCCGAAGCACCTGTTACCCATCTTTTTGTTTGCTTGTTCATCTGATTCCAGCTCCTTCTCATTGTTGCTCGATTCGTTATCATTTGTCGCTCTTGTGCATAGGTGTCAGTCGTTTTCTCGATGGATTGCGAAAAACGCTGCCACGCTGCTTCCGTATTGACCTTCCCATCGTTTGTCTCGGAAAAAGCATGCTCCATCTTCTCACGAGTCCAGCTATCCAACGCGGACAGTTCGTCTAGCTGTGTGCGGCAGGTTTCACAGTACTCCAGATGAAGCAGGAATTGCTTACTTTCTTTTGAGCTGCATTCCCCATCCAAGAACGCCTGAATAAAGCCTGTATCGGCGCATTTCATTCCTCTTCCCCCCTCATCCGGCCATATATGGTACGAAATTTACTTTTCGCTCTCGCGAGGAGTGTTCCCACTGAGCTGATCTGCGTGCCAGTCGCTTTCGCCAACTCCGTATAAGGAAATCCGGAATATTTCATGACCAGCAAGGTTCGTTCCCGCTCGTCTAGCTCCTCTAGCACATCGCGGACGATACTCTGAGACTCTTTTGCAAGCCACATCTCTTCTGAAGAAGGGCTGACGTGCTCTTGCTCGGATGCACTTCGCTCTTGTCTTGCGTACCTGCGTTTTTCTGAACGAAGATAATTGTACGCTGCGTAGAGCGCGGACTTGGACAGCCATGCCGGGATTTGTTCGATCACCGTGCGATCGGTATGGTAAAAGGAGAGAAATACATCCTGTGCAATATCTTCTGCCGTTTGTTGATCTTTCACAATTCGCATGATCTGTCTGACCACAAACGGATAATAGGTCGTAAACAATTCTTGAAAGGAATCTGCTTGATCCTCTACTCGAGCATGGTTCATCACCAGGTTTGCTTGCACCTCCACTGGGCTCCTCCTTCCTGCTTGCGCCATTGACGATTGCCTCTACTGCTTCGTTCATCTAATAGAAACCGCCAAGGCGAGTTTTGTGACAGGAAGAATGAAAATTATTTTTCATCTAAAAATAGATCGGGCTTCTCCAGGAAACGGCGCGTCAATTGATAGTGCTCCGTATCGCGATAATTCACCTCTTGTACCGGCGATTCGTCAAAATTAAGGATAGTCGCTCCAGGATAGCCCAATAGAATCGGCGAGTGGGATGCAATGATAAATTGTGCTCCTTCTTCCACCAAATCGCGCATCAAGTACAAAAATGCGATTTGGCGCTTCGGTGAAAGAGCAGCCTCGGGCTCATCCAGCAGGTAGATTCCCCTGCCGTTGAAGCGATTGGCAAACAACGAGAAAAAAGATTCTCCGTGCGACTGCTCATGCAACGAGCGTCCGCCATAATGTTGATAGCTTTTCGGGCCCATCTCATCAATATGGCTGGCAAACTGATAGAAGCTCTCCGCTCGCAGGAAAAAGCCATTCGTTATTTTGGGTAGCCAGGAAAGGCGTATGTAGTCACCCAGAATCGCCTCCGAGCGGTGCACCTCATAAAAGTTGTGACGCGATCCTCCAGCCGTGTGAAAACCGCATTGATAGGCAATGGATTCCAATAAGGTCGATTTGCCCGAGCCATTCTCTCCTACAAAAAAAGTGACGCTGCTCGCAAGCTCGATCTCTTCCAGCTTGCGCAAGGAAGGCAAGTGAAATGGATATTCTTTCGTGTTGGGGAATTTTTCTCGCAGCAGCTTGATCGTTCGTAAGTAAACCATTTTTGACCTCCACTCTCATTATTTTCCCGACTCCCGCCGATACATCCTTATAAGGGCGCCTTTTTAAACGCTCATTTATTTGGGGGAGAAGTATCTGTGGACAAGGTTTCCTTTCTTCAGGAAAAAAGTACATTTCATATGAAATACCCGGAGCAGAACGACCTCGCCTTTTACCGGTGGTATACGACTCAGTATCCAAACGAAGCCATCGGGTGGTTTCACCTTGGCAAAGAACGAGAAGCACAAGGAAACCCGGAACAAGCTCTCGAAGCGTATAGACGTGGCCTGGTATCCAAGCAAGGCCCGTATGACAACGAGACGCGTGACGCTTATCACAGACTGCTGCGTGAGCGACAGCGCAGTTCCTTGGGCAGTCGAATGCGTTTACTCTTGGCTTCACTTTTGTTTCTCTATTTTCAATTCGCTTTTTCTCCTGGACCGTTGAGAGATGCGTCATCCGAGACAACGCCGCAGGCTGCCAAACAGCCCGTACCGACACCTGGGCAAACACAGCCACATGTCGAGGTCATTGCAGTCCCTCCTACACTCAGTGCCCGCGAGCTATCTGAACAGGTCCGGCGGTATGTAGAGTCCCGGCGTCCAGCTCTAACACAGCCTTTTACGGTGATGGTTGTCCCAGAAGTACCTGGTTCGCCGTCGTTTCGTCCCTTGCTGTTTTATCAGCCGCACGAAGTCCGAGGCATCTTGCGTTACAATCCGACGAGTCGGACTGTTCTCAGTGAAAAATGGTGGGATAAACCTGTGCAGTTGGACAGAGAACCGACACTTGCTACAGCAAAGGCAGAACTCACGGATGAGCAGCTAACCCTTCAGCATGTTCTGATCTTGCGAAACGCCTTGTATCGCTACTATCAGCAAACGGGTACGTTGCCTGCCCAACTGTCTGATCTGGCTGACGCTTATCCAGGCAATTATTTGCCACAAATTCCAGTACCGCCAAAGAGACTTTTGTTAACAAGCTATCCGTATCATCCCAAAGCCTTCTCGCCAGAGTCCGCATGGGACAGCTTACGCAATGTGCTGCCGCTTCCCGGCTATCCGGAGCCAGTGACGCCTTTCGAACCGTTACAGCTTCACTTGACTACCTCGACACATACGATGAAGCTCATCAGTGGGTCCCATCTGGTTCGCAGCTATCCCGTTGCCATAGGTAAAAACGGTTCTACGCCCGAAGGCTACTATACCATTCAACAAAAAATCAATCAGCCCCGCGGACATGACAATATTTATGGTACGAGGGGCATGGTCTTTCAGGAGAAGGGGTATACCATCCACGGGACAAACCATCCCGAGAGCATCGGTTCATCTGTTTCGCTCGGGTGTGTTCGCTTGTACAATGCCGCTGTCGAGGAGTTGTACAGCTTTGTTTCATTGGGGACAGAATTCATTATCTCCAATGCCCCGTCCCCTGCCCAGCCTTGGAGCAATCCTGTTCCATTCGTTCTCCCGGCTGGTCCTGAGGAAGAGACGCCACAAGTCATTTACAATTGGCTCCATTGATTCTTTAAGCTACGTAAAGAAAAGACGTGCGGAACGTCATAGCGTTACGCGCTGATTTTTACCAGACGCTTATCAAACGAAAAAAAAGCCCTTCTATCCTTTTTAAAAAGGGGGTAGAAAGGGCTTTTCTTCCCATAAATGGGTAGATTACTCAGCGTTCAGGATTACTTTGTACGGAATCTTCGTGTTGTTAGTGTTGTAGACTAACAAGTAATATTTCCCTGGTTTTGCCTCAAATTCTCCAGTCAGTTTCTTACCTGTGGTTTTGGGGTAGGCGAAATACGTTTCGAGATCATCTTCATGGAACACCACCCAGTTTAAGCCTTCGTCCTTCTCGCTACTTACCGTAACTTGAACGACCCCTTCCTCTTCAACCTGAATCATGTACGTGTCCCTGTCATCTGTACGATCGGTTTGACCACTTATCTCTTCCCCCAACTGTACTGTATTAGCGTCATCGAATGAATTGTTCGGCTCCGTTTCGGTTGGTTCTAATTCTACTTCTGGCAATTCCGAGGTTACTTTGTATGAAATGGTTTCACCGTTAAAGTTGTACACGGACAAATAGTAGGTACCCGGAGTTGCTTCAAACTCACCGGAGAGCGTTTTTCCTGAGGTTTTGGGGTAAGCGAAATAATGATCCAGATCATCCTCGTGGTGAACGACCCAGTTCAAACCAGTATCGTGCTCACTCGTTACGTTGATTTTCACCTTTCCGCTGCCCAATACCTTCAAGGCAAAAATGTCCTTGTCGTCCTGTCTACTTGTTTGACCACTCAACACCACATTGCTTTTCAATGGATTCGCCTCTGAAAAGCTGTTGTTTGGCTCCTGTTCCTTTTCCCCAATTTCTCCACCCTGCTCCTCGATCGTGATCGTCATCGATTTCGTAGTAACCGCTCCTTTGTCATCCGTTACTTGCAGTTTCACGGTATATTCTCCCTGATTTTCGTAGACATGCGTAGGGTTGGCATTACTGCTAGTTGTGCCATCTCCAAATTCCCACAGATAGGATACGATGCTCCCATCCGGATCGGAGCTTCCGTTACTACTGAATGCTACCTCCTCGTTTACAGCTGCTTTTGACGGTCCGTTCATGACAATTACAGGCGGCTGGTTCTCACCATCTCCCTGTTCTGGAAGAACCCCGTGGAACGTGACATCATACTCAAACTGATTGGACGCATTTACTCTATAGTTGGTAAAGTAGGCGGTTACGGTTTTGTAGCCGTTCCACGGGTGGGAAGTAAGTGTAGTTAGAAACTCATCTGTCATGCGACTCATCGTTTCCCAGTCTTGCTTCTCCCCTTGTGCCTGCGTACCCGTGTACGTCCCGGTTAACGTAAAGGTTTGGAAAAACTCTGACTCGCGCCTGTTTGTAGACACATTTTGCAATCCAGCGACATCCTCAATTTCTTGGAAGATTTCTGCACTTGCTTTGGGGGCTGGCGCAACCAGATAATCATCAGATACCAGCGGCACGGTCAGATCAGGATAGCTGTCTACCAACGATTCCATGGTTCGGTGGTAATCCTGATTTAGCTCTGAATCGTTGCTGAGCGTACGGATGAACTGGTCATAACCATCCACGTTGTTGGCCTCTATGTAATCCATGATATCATCGAGCTTGTTCCAGTCCTCTTTCATCATGTGATACTGCAAGGCGTATGAATACGTATAAAAGTCCCACGTGCCGTAGCGTGCGTGCAAAGTTTGCGAAGCCGTATACCAATTATTTTGTCCAAAGCGAATGAGATTGTTGACCATGGATTTTCGAGGCAGAACACCTGTTGTTCGCGTGGAGCCTGCAAAAAGTTCCGCTCCTCCTTCTTCAAACCACGACAGTCTCTCGTCTCTGTAAATTGGGCCTTCATTCCACAAGCCAGGTATGGCATAGCGCCCTTGCAAATAGTGCGTGAATTCATGGCGGAATAATTCTTCCAGTGTGTACGTGCTCTGCTGCGGTGTTCGCTCGTAGGTGAAGAAAGTTCCTTTCCCCTCGATATACATGCCCCCGTTGTCCGTCTCATAGCCATACAGGGGGTTGTTCATCTTGTACTCTGAAGGACTATTGTAAAGGACCATGGTCAAAATATCGTCGGGGTTCCCTTTTTCCATCGGTTCATCTCGCCCTGCCATCCGATGAAACTGCGCTTTTACCTCTTTTGCCGCCCAGTATAACCGTTTGACTTTTTCTTCTGTGACATCCCCTCCTGCTTTCATGACGATGCTTCCGTCATCAAATGTGTATTCTTTGGGCAGATACTTTTCCATGGCATCCTCACGAATCTTGTTGAACTGGATGTCCCTTCCCGTAGCGTCTTTTCCGCCATAGACCGTCTGGATCAGCTTCGCTACCTGCATATACTGAAGTCCCACATACGGATAAAGCTCTAATGCTTCTGTGAGGACCTCGTTACCCTTATTCGGATTGGAATGGTATTCTCCCAAATACGCACTATGATAAAACCCATTGTCGAGGACCCATTCCTTCGCTTCATCTGTATCGCCATGCAAGGCGAGTTTTCCCAACTCGTTCAGATACGTATCGATTTTGCCGTAAAACTCCTGTTTCTTGGTTGGTTCATCCACTTTCCACATCAGAATAAAGCTAACCTGGCTCATGATGCGGAATACAGCATCTCCCGCACTCCGCTGCGAGATGAAAGTATCCATTTGTTCTTCGTATTGTCGGATGATCGGTGCAGCTTTCTCTACAAGGGAAGCGCTTACAAATGTGTTTCCGATAAGTCCACCAAATGCACCTACCACCTCATTTTGAGCATCTGTCCCTAATTTGAAATTCGGATTGTCTGCAATGGCTTGTAGAGCAGGGAACACTTTTTCATGCTCGCTTCTCTGATTGAGATAGGATAATTCCTGATGGTAGTAGCCGAGGTAATACCCAGAGCGAAGAACCTCTACCAAGGTGTCTATTCCTTTGGAATCGCTGCTGGAGTATTGTGTGCCTCTGACTTGCAATGCGTCAATGATGGCCTGAACGCGCTGCCGATCATTGTAAAAGGCGTACGAATCGGGGGTAAAATCGAATAATTCAGGAATCTGCTCCCAGCTGACCGTCACCAGTACATTGACTAATTCGTCATAACTGAGCTTGTTCAAATCGGACATCGCGTACTTTTCGGCATTTGCCTTTATGCTCCGCTGCTGTTCGCTAGGAGACTTTTGCTCCTCTACACGCCAGGTCGGCTCCACTGGATGGGGATATTCCCCTGCTTTGTCACTGGATTGATGCTGAAACGAGGTGACTGGGTCCAGCTTTCCCACTACATATTTCCCAGAGGGCGGAACGTTTTTTCCGATCGCACTCGAGTAATCCTTGACTGCCAAGGCTTGGGCAGGAGTACCAACCGTCCCCAATAGAAAGGATGTGGAGAGAAGGACACCAGCCATCATGCGGCTTGTGTGTAGCGTGTGGCGCTTTTTCTTCATGAATGAGCAAACCTCCTTTGAATGGTGAAATACATGACACGCTTTTAGAATTGCAACTATGGTGCCAATACATATATCAGAAAAGAACAGTAAAAATGTATACATTTTTTTACAAAAATACATAAACATGTACGAAATATTAGACACTGTTACTTCAAAAGTGAACCTTTCTTCGCGCACACAAAAAAGCGCGTTCCCGAGAATGGGAACGCGCCATGTTTTACTTTCACATCTATTTTTCTTCTTCCAATTCCCTCATCGATTCTTCTTGTTCTTCCTCTGGGTTCCAATAATCGAGCACTTTTCCTTGCAGAACCTTGCCTTGAATGAATTCTACCTGCTGCTCACTGAAATCCTCTGTCCACTCAATACCCAATTGTTCAGCTAGACGTACGACGGTCAACAATTCTGACCAAGCCACGTAACGTTTGTACCAGAAGAACTGTGGCTGCTCGTTCATGTATGGGTAAAGATCATCGAAATCGGTGTGTTTACAGTCAAGTGCTCGCTCAAAATTCACCTTGGTTTGGCGTAACTGTTCTTTGAAAAATGTGGGTAGATCCCTTTGTGCGTAGCCAGACATGGACTGTCCCCCCTGTCTCCCGATTTAATGGTATTGTACCACGCGAAAGAAGCTGTGCAAATAGTCGAATCGGTTTTGAATCGGTTTTGAATCGGTTTTGAATCGGTTTTGAATCGGTTTTGAATCGTTCTTGCTGGGCTAATCTTTAGCCGTTTGAAGCATCTGGGGACTGGTTCTGCCCCTCCTCTTGTGGAGGTGGTGGTAATTGAATTTCATTGGAGGAACCATTTGTCTGACCAGGTACTGGATTCGCGATGTCCGGTGGAACCTCACCTGTTCCCGGATTTGGCGGTTGGCTACCGCTTCCATTATTTGTATGCGAACCAGTTCCTCCGGTACCTTGGTCCGGTGGAATTTCCCCGTTGCCATTTCCCGTACCATCCGGATTTTGTCCCTGATTGCTGCCTTCCTCGTTATGACCAGGATCTTGATTAATCAGATTCTCCAGCTTCTTGGAATCGATTGGGACTGTTTTTGAAGGCGTGCCTTCCTCGCCTTGTGCATTTCGTGGAACGACTTGATACTGATACTGTTTCGGACTATCTAGCACATCTACATAAGAGGTTTCCTTCATACCCGCAGAGATGAGCTGTCTTTCACCGTTTTCGCTAATGCGGTACAGATCGTACGTATCTCCGTTAGCCCCACCAATCCAGCTAAGCACGACCATCAATTTATTCGTACTTGTGTCCAATGTCATATCCGCAGCCAATTGGATTTCCGATTCAACTTCCTCTTGTTTATGTTGTACGGCGCCTTCTGGTCGAACGAAGTCCGATGACGGTACACCTTTTAAGGCAGTTCCCAGCACTTTGGAGAACATTTGCGCCGTCATGCTACTTCCTTGGTGCATCAAATGCTGTTTGTCCTCCGGATCGAAGCCCATCCAAACGGCACCGACATATTCCGGAGTATAGCCCACAAACCAAGCATCCTTGTTTGCTTTGCTATCGCCTGCTATTGATTGGGTCGTACCGGTTTTACCTGCAACATGGCGGCCAGAAATACGCGCTGCCTTCCCTGTCCCTTCCTGAACCGCTTTCTCCAGCATGGTGTGAATCTCCCAAGCTGCTTCCGGCTTCAGTGCTTCAGATTGTTTTGGCTGGTATTCACGAACGACACCCTCATCCTTATTCTCGACCTTGCTGATCGAGTGCGCCTCAGACACTACCCCTGCATTCACAAAAGGTGTATAGGCCTGAGCCATTTCCAGCGGGGATATACCTTCATTCAATCCCCCGAGAGCAATCGCCAGGTTTCGGTCATTCGGTGTCAGCTCTATGCCGACTTTCTTGAGGTATGCCAAGCTTTCTGATACCCCAATTTCATTTAACAGCCAAACAGGCGGGATATTCGCGGAGTCGATCATCGCCCGGCTCATACTTACTGTTTCCGTGTAGCGGTTATTGTAGTTGCGCGGCTCATAGCCATTAAAGCTCTGCCGTTTGTTGCTCAGTTGTGAATTCGCGTTCCATTTGTTGATATCTTTATTGACTGCTGGAGCGAACACGGCAATCGGCTTAAAGCTGGAGCCCGGCTGACGCTTCATATCTGTCGCATAGTTAAAGCCTTTTGGCGCATAATTGCGTCCACCTATCATCCCAGCAATTCCGCCCGTTTTCGCGTCGATGACAATCATCGATGATTCTACACCGCGCTTGGCGCCATCTTTCGGGAAGTTTTTGGCTTTGGCATATTCCTCTATCATGGCATCCTGTACTTTCGGATCGAAGGATGTGTAAACGTTCCATCCTCCGCGATACAGCTCCTCTTCCGTTACACCGAACTCTGCTTCGGACTCTTTCAACATATTGTCAAAAAACGCGCGATAGCCTTTTTTCAAGCTCGCACCCGCCACTTCATGCGGTTCTTTTGGCAATGCCTCTGCTTGAGCTGCGTCTTTTTGTTCATTAGTAATGATTCCTTGCTCATACATCAGACGAATAACGGTGTCTCGACGCAGTTTCGCTTTTTCTGGATTGTTAAAAGGTGAATAAGTAGTCGGTGCTTTTGGAATGGCCGCCAGCATCGCTGCTTCTGCAACGGTAACATTGCTTACCGACTTGCCGAAGTAATACTGGGCAGCATCCTCTACCCCAAATTCCCCTTCACCCAAATAAACGCGGTTCAAGTACATCTCTAAAATTTGATCCTTGGAGTACTTGCGCTCCAAGCCAATCGCGATACTCATTTCTTTTGTTTTACGCCAGAATGTTTGGTCTAGGGTGAGAAAGACGTTTCTTGCTAGCTGTTGGGTAATGGTACTTCCCCCTTCAGCTAACGATCCTTTTTTGATGTCATTGACGATGGCGCCACCGATCCGAACCATATCGACGCCCTTGTGTTCATAAAAGCGCTTATCCTCTACGGCGAGGAAAGCATCGATCAAAGTCTTTGGCATTTCATTAATCGGTTTGTATACACGGTTCTTCTGACGAATCAGGCTCGTCATCTCTACTCCGTTTTTGTCGTATATGACCGTTGGTTCTGCTTTTAAGTCCTGTAGCTTTTGTACGTTTTCCTCAATCATCCGGTCTCCCGCATACAACAGGGCGAAGTAGCCCCCAATCACACTTAGGATAAGGAAAATTGCAAACGATACGGCAATCATCAGCAAGTTGTTCTTTTTCTTCTTGACTTTCTTCTTGGCCTTTGCTGCCATTATTCACCTCCTGGTCTTCTCTCTCTCCCCCACATCTTATATAGACGGTCCCATTTCAAAAAAGTTTCTGTTTTGGGTTGTAGTCTATCATTCCATACAAAATTCCGTTTGTCACTGGAAAAGCCTATCTCCTGAAACAGAAGATAGGCTTTTTACTAAAGGTTTACGATTTATTTCAGCAGTTTTTCTGCTTCAGCTACAACATTTTCTACCGTGAAGCCGTATTCCTTCATGATACGCTCACCTGGTGCAGATGCGCCAAACTGATCGATTGCGATGACCGTACCGTTATCGCCAGCATAACGCTCCCAGCCCATTGGAGAGCCCATTTCTACCGCCACGCGTGCTTTTACGGACGGTGGAATCACAGCGTCGCGATACTCTTTCGGTTGACGCTCGAACAGATTCCAGCTCGGCATGGAAACAACGCGTGTTTCAATACCTTTCGCGAGCAATTGCTCACGCGCCTGCATCACGAGAGATACCTCAGATCCAGTTGCGAGCAGGATGAGCTGCGGATTGCCGCTTGGAGCGTCTGCGAGAACATACGCCCCTTTGCTCACGCCTTCTGCCGCTTTCTCAATGGTCTCAGGCAGAACTGGCAGGTTTTGACGAGTCAGCACCAGAACGATTGGCTCATCTGTGCGGGATACAGCATATTTCCAAGCTTCGTTTGTCTCCACTGCATCAGACGGACGAAGAATGGTCAAGCCTGGCATTGCGCGCAAGGAAGCGAGCTGCTCAATCGGCTCATGCGTCGGTCCGTCTTCACCAACTGCGATCGAGTCATGTGTAAATACGTAGACGACTGGCTGCTTCATCAATGCAGAGAGGCGAATCGCCGGACGCACGTAGTCGGAGAACACGAAGAACGTACCACCGTATACTTTTACGCCACCGTGGAGAGCCATACCGTTGAGGGCTGCACCCATTGCAAATTCGCGAACACCAAACCAAATGTTGCGGCCATCGTAAGAACCTGGCAGGAAGTTGCCCGCTTCTTTAATCACCGTGTTGTTGGAATGTGCCAAGTCAGCAGATCCGCCCAGGAAGAACGGAACGCTGTTTGCCAATGCATTGATCGCATTACCGGAAGCAACACGTGTCGCTAGCTTCGCGCCAGCTTCATACGTTGGCATATGGTTGTCCCAACCAGCAGGCAGTTGACCTTCTTGTGCAGTTGTAAATTGCAGCGCCAGTTCCGGATACGCTTTTGCGTAAGCAGCAAACTGGTCGCGCCAAGCAGCTTCTGCTTTTTCGCCAGCATCAGCCAAGCCTGCGAAGAAATCAGTCACTTCTTGTGGTACGTGGAACTCACTTTCATGGTGCCACTCGTAGTTTGCTTTTGTCAGCTTCACTTCGTCTTTTCCAAGTGGAGCGCCGTGAGAAGAGCTGGAGCCGCCTTTGTTCGGGCTTCCGTATCCAATGACGGTTTTTACTTCGATCAAGGTAGGACGATCCAAATCTTTTTTCGCTTCTGCGATAGCCGCGTCAATAGCAGCCAGATCATTGCCGTCTTCTACGCGAATGTATTGCCAACCATACGCTTGGTAGCGACCCGCTACATTTTCAGAGAAGGAACGGGAAAGCTCTCCATCCAGAGAGATATCGTTCGAATCGTAGAGCACGATCATTTTACCCAGTTTCAGGTGAGCGGCCAGAGAAGAAGCCTCGCTGGATACACCCTCCATCAGGTCACCATCGCCGCAGATCACGTATGTGTAATGGTCAACGATGTCAAAATTGTCGCGGTTGTAAACAGCTGCCATGTGCTTTTCAGCCATCGCCATGCCGACAGCCATCGCGATCCCTTGTCCCAGAGGACCGGTTGTCGCGTCAACACCCGCCGTGTGTCCAAACTCAGGGTGACCAGGTGTTTTGCTGCCCCATTGACGAAAGTTATGTAGGTCTTCCAGTGAAACATCGTATTTCATCAGATGCAACATCGAGTATAATAGCATAGAGCCATGTCCTGCTGAGAGGACAAAACGGTCACGGTCAATCCAATTTGGGTTGCTCGGATTTACTTTCATAAAGCGGCTCCACAGTACATGTGCCATAGGGGCTGCACCCATCGGCATACCCGGGTGACCGGAATTCGCCTTCTCGATGGCATCAATCGCCAGCGTGCGGATGGTATTAATGGATAGCTGATCAACAGACGTATGCTGAGTCATCTCGCAAAATCCTCCCTGCGTTTTCTAGAAATAACTACCGAGTATCTGGTAAAAACACACTGTGCCATTATAGCATAGTTCCCATTTAGAATCATGTTCGCTTTGCATGAATGAAGGAGGTCTTTTTCAATGAATTGGCTTTATCTTATAATCGGAATCGTCCTGGGTGCTGCTGGAATTATTATGCTGCTTATGGGCTTGACCAGCTCACCTATTTTGAAAAAAAACAGACTGGAACGCCGTAGACAGGCTGCTGAGAATCATCGCCCGGAAGAATATCATTAATAGAGGAGAATCCGCATGCAGAAAGAGCGCTTCGCGATGCAGGTCGCCGTTCACCTTTTCCTGGTGAAGGGTGCGCAAGTCTTGTTATTACGCCGCTATAATACCGGCTACGAAGACGGCAATTACAGTGTGCCTGCTGGACATCTGGATGGGAATGAAGAAGTGAAGACAGCCGCGATCCGCGAGGCAAAAGAAGAGTGCGGAATAGACATCGATCCAGCGAGCTTGGAGATGGTAGGCGTCATGCATCGTCGCTCCAATGATGAGCGCATTGATTTTTTCGTCGCTGCCACTGAATGGCGCGGAGAAATTATCAATGCCGAGCCGAATAAATGCGATGAGCTCGTATGGGTGGATATGGATAAATTACCCCCGAACGTCATTCCTTATGTGAGACAAGCTCTCTCAAACTTCATACGGAAGCAGTGGTTTGACAGCTTTGGCTGGGAGCCTGCGCTTGGATTGAAGCAATAAAAAAGAAGAGGGATACTCTCTACCCTCTCCAGACTTTAGACAAGTGTCCCCTTTCGCAATTAAGGGGACTTGTTATGTTCCTTATATTCATTCATTTTCTTGTCTAAATAGATCGTGTTATCTATGCTTACCATATTAGCGATTGCCGTAATAATCGTTATAATCCCAAATATTATCCCGTAACCAATCATAAATTTATCAAAGTAAAAACAAAGAAAAGCGGAAAAAACCGCCACTAAAAGTAAGTATACAAGGAATTTTTTCATTTATACTAGCCTTTATTAACTCTTAAGTCTTCGCGTCATGATATGTACCTTCCGGATAAGTTCCACCCCCCCTATTAACTAAATCACCAGATAAATGATTATTAGTTTTAGTCTATACGTCGGAATGAAGTAGTCTATGGATCTAAACTGAATAATAGAGTCTTACACTGCCTTATTGAACTATCGAAACCCAGTTGTTCAAAACTGGACAAATGACTATCCACTTTTTTGTTTCATAAAACACTTCGCATAGAATTTACCCATATACAAAAAATAGGTGAGGAGGTGCTTGGTGCTTTATGCAGAAGAAAGTTATCTTGCTCTTTGTTACAGTGCTTATCGGTTTTGCTTCTGTTGCTGTCGCTATTCAAGACGAGGAAGTCGAACCGTTTACTTGGGATAGACAGTATGTTGATGAACTGAAAAAAGTAGATGTTGCTGTGTATGTTCCTACTTATATAGCTTCATCTGAATTTTCTCGAAGTCTTGGTTCTTTATTTGTAAGCAAACTTGAAGTAAGTAAAGACCATTATTTATTCGAGATATCACGCCAAAGAGTGCATGATGGAGAATCAAAAATGCTTACTTTTGACGTAATGACAATGTCAGCAGGTACACTTCCTAGTTACCGAAAACAGCCTTTCTCTACATACGAAATGTTCGAGATACCAGAGGGAGCCACTAAATTTAACGGGTATGATGTAAAGTATTCTGCTAATAAAAGAGCATTTATCTGGAAAGATAACGGGTGGGAATACTTGGTATGGGCAGAGAATACTAACAATGCTATTAATATCATGAAGCGTGTCATGGCTACAATTCCAAAGGGAAGTAATCCTGTTCATGGTGCAATAAATGGACAGATGACAGCTATTGATACAAATGAGGGTGTTCGTTCGGATGCTGGTTGGTCTTATAATAATGGAAAAACGTGGTACATAATCACTGGGCGAACTACACCAGAGCAATTAGTAAAAGTACTAAAGTCTATGGTTAAATTGGATACCAAAAAATAATATTAACCGATAATATGCTAAGACCCCATGAGGATGGGTCTTTTCTATGTTATTACACTATTCTGACCGTTAAAGACTGACCCACCCGTCCAACCATACAGTCGTGTGCTTGTGCATTCATGGCTCGACTTATGATAAAGTGGTTTTGAAGAAAAAAGGAGGATGACATGTATGCAAAATCAAATGGGTTCCAACGCTTTGCCACCCAAAACCTGTACAATCGATCGTTTAATTACCGTGAAGCCGGATATCGAGAAAGTATTGTCAGGACAAAAAACCGCGACCCGTCGCAATGGACGCTACGCAGATGTTGGTGAAATCATGACCCTCGAAGGCCACGAATTTGTAATAGACAAGGTTTATTCACAGTCGCTCGGGGAATTAACCGATGATGATGCCAAGCAAGAGGGATATTCAAATGTAGAGGAATATAAGCAATCCATTCTATCATCTCATCCTGGGATGCCTTGGCTGCCGCAAATGCGAGTGTGGGTCCATGAATTTAGCCCGGACATGAAAAAATAACGGTGGGCATTTTATTATATAAGGCGATTCTTTATCTACATATTCTCAGTGCCATAATGTCCATTGGACCATTTTTTGTTCTGCTACCCATGATGAAAAGATTGCGAGAGGCTGACCTCACCAAACAACAAGCCTATCTGGATACTTTCAGGTCTACCACACGTTTGGCGAAGCATGCCGGTCATGTTTTAGTCATATCCGGAGTATTGCTAGTAATGGGTGGGAATTGGTCATGGAAGTCGTCCTGGATCGTGATGACCGTATTGATCATGGTAAGCTCCTTGTATTTCTTGGCACGCGCATTTTCGCCGAAGATACGGAAGTTTAATCAAACTGATCAGGACAAGGATAAATTGGTGCAGTCGCTTACTCGTTCGATCTGGATCTATTTGTTTCTTTTACTGGCCATGTTATGGTTCATGGTGGTGAAGCCTGAGGTATGGTAGAGATGATAAGTCCTTCACTTGTCCGAGATGACCTCCTAACTGTGTTCTCGTTCACTGATGGAAAAAGACGCCTCAGGTGTCTTTTTCTTTTTTGTTAACTACAGGTTAGATCTGCCGGTTTAATTGGCGTTTCATCTTCTTTTTATTCGATAACCAATTCCTCGATGTGTTTAATATGCCGATACACCCGGCGGATGGTGCCTGTGCTGCACATGTTTGCAAGCCTCTGCAAATGAGATTTGCTGGTGTTCGGTGAAAATAAAGAGTTAGACTGGTGGTCGTTGATAGACGCGGTTTTTGAATTGAAAAATCGTTCGCTTTTGAAAAATGAGTTGTAGAGCCATTAATAGAAATAGCGGCGGACCAAGACAAGTCTTAGATTTTGCCACTGGTGTCATTCAACAAACTGTTCCTTAACAGACGGAATTGGAGACTAAACCGGATCTGTCGGCGCAAAGCGGTATTGGCTTGCTTGTTCGTAGGCGTAAGCGAGACGGAAAAGCGAAGGCTCGCTGTAGGAGGTTCCGACGAAAGTGATTCCCTGTGGCCCTTTGGTCGTATAGCCGCCTTCGGCGATGATGCCTGTCTCTGCGTACCCGCCCGGTACGGTAATGGCAGGATACCCCGCCCGCGCGGACAAATCAATCCCTTCCTCGTTGCCTAGGAACATCAACGCGTCCAGCCCATATTCGCGTATCACGTGGTCGATGCCTTGGTCACGGGATAACTCATGGTTAAGTCGCAAACTCTCGGCGTACATCTGTTCAGACAATGTGCCGCTTGTTCCATTCG
Source organism: Brevibacillus antibioticus (assembly GCF_005217615.1). NCBI lineage: Bacteria > Bacillati > Bacillota > Bacilli > Caryophanales > Paenibacillaceae > Brevibacillus > Brevibacillus antibioticus. The sequence continues at coordinate 368,916 of NZ_SZNK01000001.1, read as the reverse complement.
ACCAGATCAGCGTGTCTTGCCCATATTTAAGCGCGACGTCGCGATTCTCTTCGTTATAGGCTATGAGTTCATCTAACGACCGAACGAATGCGCCGGGGCCAGCTTTAGCGAGATAGTCGTTCAGTCCTTTTTTGAATTCGAACCGCATCACGTCCCAGTCCCACTTCGCACTCTCGCACGGCAACGATACCGGGTCTACGACGATCGCCCCTCGTTCCTTGCACAAGGTGATCGCCCGCTCGATAATCGCCACCCGGGCTTTGTCCAATCCTCGATAATAATATCGTGGAACTCCAATTCTCGCGCCTTGCAAACCGTTCGCGTCCAAGAAAGGCGTATAATCCGTATACGCTATTCGTCTATTCTCTAGCATAGCCGCATCTTCCGGATCTGCCGCCGTCATGGCTCCGAGTAAGATCGCGGCGTCCTTGACCGTACGCGTCATCGGACCGGCCGAATCTTGACTATGTGTAATCGGAATGATTCCTGTACGACTGACGAGCCCGATAGTCGGTTTTATACCGACGATGCCGTTTTGTGAAGACGGGCTGATGATCGAACCCGAAGTTTCTGTGCCAATGGCAGCAGCACACAGATTTGCGGCAACCGCCGCGCCAGAGCCCGAACTCGAGCCGCCTACAAACAACTCGCCGGGCCCATAAGGATTAAGCGTCAGACCGCCCCTGGAGCTATAACCAGCCCACATCGTGCCCGACATGAAGTTAGCCCATTCCGTCATGTTTGCCTTACCAAGGAATACACATCCCGCAGCCCTTAATTGCGCGGCCACGACCGAATCCTTTGGAGCGAAATGTTCAGCAAGAGCGACTGAACCAGCACTAGTATGCATGCGGTCACCTGTATTAATATTGTCCTTGAGCAAGATCGGTATGCCGTGAAGCGGTCCACGAGCCCCGTGTTCCCGTCGCTCCGCGTCAAGTCTCTTTGCGACCGCTATCGCGTCCGGGTTGACTTCCAGCACCGCTTTCAGCTTCGGGTTGAGCCGTTCGATTCGTTCCAAATACCAGCTAACGCAAGCTGCTGACGATAACTCGCCTGATTCCATCGCCAACTGCAACGAAACGATATCTGCCTCTATTAAACTATCATTTAGTGTTCTGGCCATTCAGAGAGACTCTCCTTTTTGCAATGTTCTGCTTTTGACACTCCCCATGCCTAAAGGCAGGGGAGTCTTGGGTAGTCACTCCTAACGGAGTGAAATTCACCAAGCTATCCCTGTGTGTCCCACAGTTTAGTTGGCTATGCCAACAGTCGAAGTCCTTCTTGCTCAATATTGATAGCAGCGTTTTGGTCACGATCATGTTGTACGCCACAGTGCGGACATATCCAACTGCGCAAGTTGAGACTTTTCACTTCTTTGTTGCGGTATCCACAGTTCGGAGTTGAGCAGAGCTGGCTTGAGGGAAATTGCTTTCCAACAATGGAGACCTTTCTTCCATACCATTCTGCCTTATACTCCAGCATCGTACGAAACATCGACCACGAAGCATCTGCAATGGATTTGGCTAACTTGTGATTTTTGATCATATTTTCCACTTGTAAGTCCTCCAAACAGATCACTTGGCTTTCGTTGATCAGCTTGGTTGACAGCTTATGTAGGAAATCGTTACGGGTGTTTGCCATTTTTTCGTGGAGTCGAGCTACTTTGGTACGCGCCTTGTTCCGGTTGTTGCTGCCTTTTTGTCTACGAGATTGAATCCGTTGCCACTTCGCCAGTTGTTTTTCATACTTGCGATAGTATTTGGGATTTGCCACCTTCTCTCCAGTAGAGAGAATGGCGAAATCCTTGATCCCAAGGTCAATCCCAACTGTTTGTTCTACTTTTGGGAGTAATCGAGTCTCTGTTTCACACAATACGGATACAAAGTATTTACCTGAAGGATTCCATCTAATCGTGGCCGATAGGATTCGCCCTTCAACTTCTCTGGATTTCGCAAACGATACCCATCCTAGCTTAGGAAGTTTGATGCGATTCCCTTCTATTTTGATGTTCATCTTGCATGTATAGGATTGCTTTGGATTCTTCTTGCTCTTGAATTTGGGATAGCCTTTTTTCTCTTTGAAAAACTTTTTGTAGGAGGAATCCAAATCTTTTAAGGTTGATTGCAGGGCAGTGGAGTCCACTTCTTTCAACCATTCGATTTCTTTTTTGAGTTGCGTGAGCAAAGCAGAACAGTCGTTGTAGTTCAGCGTTTTGTTTTCTTGTTCGTAAGCCTCTTTTCGTTTCGCAAGAAAGTGATTGAATACAAAGCGAGTACATCCAATTGTCTTGTTGATGAGTGTTGCTTGTTCTTTGTTTGGATACAAACGGAATTTGTAGGCTCTATGCAAGTTCAATCATTCCTTTCTTTTTGAGACTCGATGTATTTCTTAATCACATCGAGTTGCACCGTGCCAACCGTTGCAACAAAGTAGGAGTTTGTCCATAGCGAGGGAAGCCTGCTTTTGAGATGTCTAAATTCCATCCGCATCACTCTGGATGTATAGCCCTTCAAATGTTTTACGACTCGGTGGATTCCGAATTGCGGATCGCATTTGATGAGCAAATGAACGTGGTCTGGCATGATCTCCATTTCAACAATTTCTGTACGAAGCTCTTTTGCCTTTTCAAGAAACAACTCTTTTAATCGAATGTCTACTGGCTCTTTCAAAACCTTTTTTCGATACTTCGGACAAAAAACAACGTGATATTTACAGTCAAATACGACATTGTGGTTACTTTCGACTGATCTACTCAAAACCATCACCTATGGTTAATTATACCATTTGGTTAGATAGAAAAGATATATCTAACAGAGTTTAGAAAAAAAAGAACGATATTTTGTTTGCTCTTAGCACCCCCTTTAGGGGATACAGAGCAAAGTGCCTTATATCCCCATAGCTAAAGCAAGGGGTTTTACGGCACGAGTGATAATAATAACAAAATGAAAAAAGCAATGACCTGTAGAGAAAACTAAACTGCCAGTTAGCCTAATGATCGGCATTAAGTCTAAATCTTTATTTGCTTAGTCCATAACTATATCTTCACAGTCTAGCACTTTATTTTTCGAGTCTAATACATTATTTTCAGTAAACAGCTTTCCTGACTATCGTCTCATTGTGCGGTCATTTGTGTCTAATGACACAGCCACAATATGCATGAATGGTTTCATGCCCCTAATTCTTCTGTATGTGACTTGATTTATCGGCCGCTTACCCATCCGCGGTATTCGTTTAACCGGCATAAGTGAAACAGAGCATTAACCTCCGCTCATTTGCAGTAGCAAATGAACCGCCTTGTTCCAACGGGCACGCAGTCTTTTCCTCACGGCTTCATCCAGTGTCGGTTCATAGCGACGCCCTACCTTTAATTGCGCTTCCAAATCTTTCGCCGACCACCAGCCGCACTCTTCCCCAAGCAGAAACGCAATACCCATCGCTGTTGTTTCATTGATCTGGGGCACCTCAACCGGAACACCCAGCAAATCTGCCTGAAACTGCATCAAATACGGATTTTTCGTCAAGCCGCCATCTACACGCAAGACTGAGATCTTTTGTCCGACTGCCTGTTCCATTGTGACAAACACATCCGCTACACGGTGAGCGATCCCTTCCAGCATTGCTTTTGCCATCAGTGGTCGGTCAGTATGCTGGGAGAGTCCGAGAAACACCCCTCTCGCCTCCGAGTTCCAGTACGGCGTGCCGATCCCATTCAATGCCGGGATAAATAAAAGATTGGTTGGGGCTTCTCCCTTGTGCAGATCTTCATACCACTGTTCCGACCATCGTTGCAGCTCGTCTATATCCCGATACAGCCCAAGCTGCTCCACTCCCCATTCGACAGCAGACCCTGCCGCATAAATCGCGCCATCAAGCGCATAAGTATGTTGCGCCCCGCGTTTCCAGACAAGCGTCGTCAAGAGTCCGCTCTCTTTCGTTGCAGGCGGCTCGTTTCCGACGTTCATGTAAGCAAAGCACCCCGTGCCATACGTGCATTTGGACATACCTGGCTCTATGCAGAGATGTCCGTAAAGGGCGGCTGGTTGATCCACCTGGCTGACAAGAATCGGTGCTTGAATGCCACAAAATTGATCCGGATTCGTACGACCAAAAGAGCCCACTGTTGGACGAACCTGCGGCAGCCAGTCTTTCTCTATTTCCAAATACCGCAATATTTCCTCATCCCAATTCCCCTGCCGATGAGCGAACAACAGCGTTCGGGCAGCAGTAGAAGCATCGGTTACATACGCGGCGCCTCCTGTCATCTGCCAGATTAACCAAGAGTCAAGCGTGCTGCAATAAGCCTGCCGCTGTCGGATCCTTTCTTGCACCAGAGGCACTTCCTCCATCATCCATCTGACTTTGGTGGCAGAAAAGTACGGATCAATCAAGAGTCCCGTTTTCTCGGCTACCTTCTGTGCCCACGCACCATCCGCCCTCCAACGCTCGGCGATTTGATCGGAGCGGCGGCACGACCAGACGACAGCCGGATAAAGCGGCTCTCCGCTTAATGAATTCCAAAAAAGGACCGTTTCCCCCTGATTAGCCAGACCTACCGCTTCCACCTGCTCAGGTTCGATACGTCCCTTGAGCAACACGTCGGCCACTCCCATCAAGACCTTTTCCCAAATCTCCTCTGGATTATGCTCCACCCATCCAGACTGTGGATAATATTGCGTGTGCTTCTGATAGCTTTCAGCAACAGCTCGTCCATGGCGGTTGACCAACAGCACCTTGGTCCCAGTTGTTCCCTGATCGATCGACAGCAAATACTTCTCCATACTACAGTCTCCTTTTTCATTATTCTAGGCGGAATGATCTTCTTTCCCTTCATCAAATCCGAATGTTCTGTCTTTGATTCCGATACGTCCCTCCATAATCCCTTTGCGAAACAGCAGATGATACAAAATGACGCCTAAAGCCAGCAAGGTAGCTGCTACGATCGCTACACTATGGAAGTTTTCCGGAATAGTCAAAATGCCAATTTCAAAGATTAACCATGCGATCGCAAGGAAAGTGAGCGGTGTGCGCCACTTGCCCAGGTCAAAGCACTTGGATACGGGCAGTTCCTTACGTTTCCATGCATAAGCCGAAATCGTTGTCAGATAGAGAAGGGCTGGCAGAACCGAGGTGGCCCCTACCAGAAGGGTCAGGGAATCTGCAAATAACACAGCGAGAATGCCCAGCACGAAAACGAGTAAAACTGCGTTTGTTGGTACGGAAGTCTGAGCTGATACCTTCTTGAAGATGGAGGAAGCGAAGAATACATGGTCGCGTGACAAGGCATAGATGAGTCGGGAAGCGGAAGCCATAATAATCAAGCCGCACGCGAAGATGGAAATGAGGCAAATCACCAAAAAGAAGCTGGATACAGCAGAGCCAAGACTTGTTTGTAAAATGTACGGAATCGGATTCGCTGCACCGAGCACAGTCGGCAGATCGGTGATGGCAACAGAAATGACGATCAACAGCAAGAAACCGATCACACCACTTAGTAATACGGATAAAATCATGGCACGGGGAACCGTTTTCTTCGCATTGATCGTCTCCTCAGAGAGATTCGCAGCAGCTTCGAAACCTACCAATGTAAAGGAACCCATCAGGGCAGCCATGATAAAAGCGCCTAGGTACGAACCGTCTGATTGAGTGGCAGCGGTACCGATATCGGTTAGCATGCTCCAATTTGCCCCGTTGTACATCACAGCTACCCCCAGCACCACAACGATCCCAACCATACCGATCACTTCTGTATATACGGCAATATCATTAATGCGAGTCGCCAGTTTGACTCCATAAATGTTTAATAAAGCTTGCACAACCAGCGTACCAATCACGATCCAGACCAGCGTCTTGGAACCTGTATCCCAGCCAAACATCTCGGCAATAATGGGCGCCAGTGCATAGTCGACGGTTGGAACCACAATAACGAGAAAGCAAAAAGCAATCCAGCCAGCAAACCAACCTAGCCCCGGGTTGGCAAGACGCGTAACCCATTGATAGGAATAACCGCTCAATGGTATTCGTCCAGCCAGCTCTGCAAAAATAATGGCCACTACCAAATGCCCAATGGTTACAATCGGCCAAGTCCAGATACCAGCCGGCCCTGCCGTACTAAGCACAAATCCATAATTGCTAAAAATGCCTGTGGTAATGGAAATAAAAGAAAACGCGACGGCAAACGAACTGAACAGTTTTAATGTTCGTCTCAATTCTTGCTTATACTGATACGTTTGCATATCTTGCGAATCAATTGCTTGTACCGATTGCTTCACCATGGATTGCCTCCCTCACCATTTGCTTTACACGGATGTCTTAGCAACGATGACTTGCAATCCTTCCTGTGCGAGTCGCCCAGCAAGAGATTGAGGTAGTTCCTCATCTGTAATGACTACGTCGATGTCGGATAGCTCTGCCACTCTCATAAAAGCGGTTACATTTATTTTGGAATGATCGATCAGTGCGTAGGTTTCTTTGGCGTTTGTAAGCATCAGCTGCCTGATGTCTGACTCGCCCACATGGTAATCCGTAAAACCAGTTTCTGCTGCCAATCCCCCTACACCAATAAACGCTTTGTCTACAAATAATCCCTCGAGGCTTTTCCTGGCGATCGGACCGGACATGGCCAGATCCCCTGCCCGCAATTCACCCCCACTCATGATCACCTTTGCATCCGGGTGATGAGATAGTTCCAATGCCACCAGCAGCGCATTGGTTATCACCGTGATTCCCTTTTTATAGGAAAGGTGTTTGGCGAATAATTGTGTCGTCGTGCCCAAATCAATATAAATGGCGTCGCCGTCCTCCACCAAGGAGGCGGCTGCGACCGCAATCGCCTCCTTCTCCGCCAAATTTAATCCACTTCGCTTGGCATAAGGAGGCTCCACATTGGTTTTATTCAAGATAGCGCCACCATGTACCTTCTTGAGTAGCCCCTGCTGCTCCATTTCATACAAATCACGCCTGATTGTTTCGCGTGTCACCGTTAATCGGCTGCATAGCTCTGCAATACGAACGGATTGATTTTCTTGTAGCATTTGTAGGATCAGCTGCTGTCTTTCTTCTTGTAGCATGGATGATCACCATCTTCTCTTAATTGTAAATCTGACTAGACTGAAACAGGGTCTGGACGTTCGTCGCAAATTCTTCCGCTTTTTTCTTCACAGTCCCCTTCATTAGTATATCTCCTAATGAAGCCAGTCGTCCTGTCATTTGCAAATCCATCTCGTATTTCACCTGCGTAGTTCCCGGCTGTTCCTCTATTAATCGAAGGTGTAATTGATTACGGAACAATCCTGCCAACGCTATCGGTTGTCCGGTCATCTCCACTTGCAGCGCTTCTCCTTCTACCGCTTCTTTTAATTCCCCCCTGACGCGAAATTGAATTGTCATAAATTGTATTTTCACTTCCATGTTCGCTTCATAACGAGTGGGGCTGCTCATTTTTACTTCTTTGCAGCCTGGTACGCAGCCTGACAGCTTTTCAACATCCATAAAGACGGACCATACATCTGCTTTGCTTGCCTGAATCGTAAACGAGTCGGATAGCTTCATCATAAACTCTCCCTTCTGATGATCACTTTAAAAGAGGTGCTTGGCTGTTTCTTTAGCCAATTCCATCGAATTGGAGTGATCATCGTCGCCTAGGCAGGTGCAGCTCCCCGCTGCATAAATATTTGGCAGATTCGTTTTCCCCGTGGCATCTACGATAATCGCATCGTGATGATCTCGCTCGATTGGCGTTCCTTTCAAGAAAAACGTGCAGGGCACCCGACCTTTTGCAAAAATGAGTGTATCGCACGCCACTTCGTCTATCTCATCCGTCATCCGATGCCGCAGCTGTACTCCTTCTACACGGGACAATCCCTTGATTGAGGTAAGCTCCCAATCTGACTCCGCATATTTGACCAGATTGCTCGTCTCTTTTTCCAGAAATATCGCTGTACTGCGAGAGATTCTGCCATTCTCGATCAACACAATCTTGCGGCCTGGCTGATATCCTCGCTCAATCAGTTGCATCGCCATCATCGGCGTCATAATTCCTGCTGGACGTGTCCCCGGGATTTTGTGCGCCTCACGCGGTTTTTCCAGTGAGCCTGAGGCGATCAGTACCTTTTTTGCCTCAAGAGAATGGGTGCCCATCGGCGATTGGACGTACAACTGGTGCAACTGACCGTTTGCCCCTGGGAAAAAACCGACGACAGTTGATTGCTCGTGAATATCGTAGGGAAGCGAAGCAGCTTTTTCCAGCAGCTCCCGTTCTAGAACGAACTCCTCAGAGCTCCAATACGGTAAGGTGAAGCCGCCTCTCCTCTTCTGATAATCGATCATCAGAACAGAGCTGACTCCTCCTTCCCACGCCCAAAGGGCTGCCGTCAATCCCGAGATTCCTGCTCCAATGATCACCAATTCATACATCATGCCTGCTTCTCTCCTTGTGCTACAGCTAGATAAGAGTCTTTTACTCCTTTTAAAGGCTGCTTCCCGGTCTGCTCAGGATAGGTCTCGGCCATAACATCGATGATTTTGGGAATACAGCAGTTTCCTTGACATTCTCCTAAGGTGGCGCCTGTCCGCCGCTTCACTCCATCAATAGTCTGCGGGGAGAGTGGACCCTTCAAGGAATGGACGATCTCACTCCGGGTAATGGAGCGGCATAGACATATGATTTCTCCTGTATCCTGCTCTTCTGAAAAGAGATCGGGAAGGGCGTGCTGTGCCTGTTCGTTTGCTTGCAGCTCAAGGCCGGCTTTCTGGAGTGTTTCCGCTACCAGCTCTGCTATGCCAGGGGAAGCAGAGAGTCCTGTGGAACGAATCCCGGCGGCATGAATCATACGTGGCTGTACAGCGGATGGACGGATGACAAAATCTCCTTCGCTGCAAACTGCCCTGACGCCGGCAAACTGACGAATCGTGGAA
>NZ_SZNK01000001.1:0-52500 GCF_005217615.1 Brevibacillus antibioticus | reverse complement strand
TGCTCTCCATGCTTCTTTGAACTTTCCTTCTACTGGCCAGTGAATGAGGTACAAGTCCAAGTATTCCAGCCCGAGTTTTTTCAGGCTCGTTTCATATGCTTGCAGCGTAGACTCATACCCTAAATCCGCATTCCATACTTTCGAGGTGACAAAAAGATCTTCCCGAGTAATGCCCGCTTCCTGCAAACCTGCACGGATTCCACGGCCAACACCCTCTTCGTTGTTATAAATAGCGGCTGTGTCGATATTGCGGTAGCCATGCTTGATTGCGTTTTTTACAGCTAGCTCGAGCTCCTGACCTTCCTCTACTTTAAAAACACCGAGACCCATCCAAGGCATTTTTACTCCGTTGTACAGTGTAGTTGTATCTTGCAAATGTTTTGGCATAACTTGTCTCCTCCGTCCTTGTACTCTATGGTAGTATGACTGTTTCCAGTCACCTAAATGTGCTTCATGTCGTTTGACAAGTGTTATTATGAGAGAAACTAGCCAAAAGAAAAAGTACGCACTTTTTTGTGTGATAGGCACTAAAAAGTACCTATTCAGGAGGAAATCAAATGCGTTATTTTGTGTAATACCGGGTATTACACAGAAGATGCTGACGCAGCAAGTATGCTGTATTGGAAGAAAGTATCTTAAATCCATAATAGAATGGGAGTAGATGAAGTGGCTTGGGATCACTCGAAACGCCTGTCTTGCGTAAATGGACATCACCCTTTCGTTCCACTTGGCTAAAAAGTCAGAGCCGCTCATGGAGAAGCGGTTCTCGTGATTCCAGGCGCTTCCAAGCAAGTTTTAGCCATCCATAAATGAAAAAGCTGCCGATCTAATCGACAGCCAAAATAGCGTAGTCATACACAGCTCTTCCCAGTAATCCTAATGTGTTCAGAGCGGATTGAGCCGTTACATCTTTGGATAAGGCCGTAATGGAAAAGCATCGATTTTTCGTATACAGCAAGCCTACATCATGCTGTCTGCCCGTATCCCAGCCCGATTTACACGGCAGTTCCCATGCAGGATAATGGGATTCTTCCTCATTTGGCAATTGGGACGGCAGACCATTTCGAACTTGCTGCTTTTTCATAATGGCGAGCATCTCTTTACAAGCACGCTCGGACAAATAACTGCCCGTTGCCATTTGACCTAGCATATTCGCAACATCCCTAGCCGTTATCTTATTGTTTTCAGTGATGTCGAGTGGATAAATCATCAGCTTGCGTGAGTAATAGCTTTGGCGCATTCCCAAATCGCACATGGTCTGGTCGATCTGCGCTTTCCCTACCAAATCAATCAGCACATTTGTTGCCGTATTGTCGCTCTGAATAATCATGAGGGTCACCAAGTCGCGAATCGTAAGCTTCAAGCCTGGAGATAACGCGTACAGAATCCCCGATCCCCCCACCAAATCCTCTTGGCGTAGAACAAGCTGATCATCCAATCGAAAATGCCCTTGCTCTCTTGCCGCAAAAACCGCTGCCATGATCGGTACTTTGATCACACTTTCTGCAATAAACAGCTCGTCTGGTACATGTTCAAAGCGGATTCCTTTCGCTGAGCCTTGTTCCTCTACAACGACGCCCCAAGTCCCCTCCGCTTGTCCGATAATGGCCGACAACCTTTTTTCCAGCTCCACAGCTTTTCTTCCCTTCTCCCACTGCTAGTAGTTTCTTGACGCTCTATTATTATCATACTATTCCGAAAACAACTCAGACAAGATACGGTACTAACTTACCGTTCGTTTATCCATCCGGAACCTGGAAATAATACGTAAATTCCATCTTGATCATACCTTCCATACCTGCCACTGAAGCGAGTCACGATGGTTGGCTATCAGGATTGATCGGATTTTTGGGGGCTGTGTTAATCAACGGCGCTATCTGTACGGACCCTTTTCCCCTTCTTGAAAAATGGCATAAAGCCCGTTATAAGAGGAATGTTTGCAGTCACGGCTTTTCCCTTCTCGGAGTTGGTTGTTTTCCTTATGATTACTCCACTTCTCGATGCAAAACAACAGCTCACGCCAGCTTTTTTGCGAGGAGCCATTTACGGTTGCGCTTGTTTGTTTTCCGCCATTTCCCTATCGTTTTTGGTGCTCGGTCCGGATTTGGTTTCCCGTGAGACCGTTCCGAGCTACTCCCTCGCAAAAAGAGTCCAAGCAAATGCACACCAAGCCGGCTACCCTGTAAAAGTAAGGTGTCAGCTTGTTTTATGTTTACAGTATTTGCTTGATCGCGGCCACTCGCTCTGCATCGACGTATCGGAGCGTCTGTCCCTCTTCTCGTACGGCCGATCCAAAATGAACCTCTTTAACACCCGTACGTTTCACAAGCTCTCCCACGTTAGCCTGCGACAATCCACTCCCTGCCAAAATCGTGAGCTGTGTGTTCTCAGTCAGCTTGACGAGCTGTTCGATGCAATCGACTCCTTCGATCGCCGTCTTCTTGCCCCCAGAAGTAAGAATGGTGCCGACCTGGGGATATTCCAAGAGAATACGTGCTGCTTCCATTTGATCCACAGCATCATCAAAAGCACGATGGAACGTCACATTCAATGCATCTGACTCACCAAGTAACAGCTCCAACCCCCGCTGGTCGAGCTTATTTTCTGGAGTCAGCATACCAAATACGACACCTGCTGCCCCAAGTTCACGGATGATACGTACATCCTGCCGCATGACTGCAAGTTCTTCTACTGTATAGCAAAACGATTGGCTATGCGGTCGCACCATGACGTTTACCGGGATGGAAACAGCCTTGACTACTGCCTCAATCAATCCCCAGCTCGGAGTAATGCCTCCCTCTAAAATTCCCGAGATGAGCTCCAGCCTGTCAGCTCCGCCCTGCTCGGCACGTTTTGCATCCTCAACTGAAGTCGCAATCACTTCCAGTAGCATGATCCTTCGCCTCCGTTATTAGCATTTGTTCAAGACAAAAACGGGTCGTTTCTCCCCGACCACCAACTGATTGTCGTTTTTAATAGCTTTTGGCGCCAGTGCATGCAGTCGGTCGATGGTTTCCTGATTATCATACTGAATCTGCTCCAAGATCGACGCGATGATAAGCGGCCATACTAATTCAGAGCCATTCAGTACCTTTAACGAGAAGCTGAGTCTCTCCTTTTTCAAAGCAAAGCCGTACACACCCATTGCTCCGCCTTTGGCGATTATATTTTCATCCATTAGAAGAGCTGTACAGATGAAGTTGTGACTGGCAATGATCTCGGGACTGCTCGTCATCCAGCCTGTCACTCTCTCTACTGCCTCACGCGTCGTGTGATCCTCGATCAGATCCGGGCACGCCAGCTTTAGATATGCGATCGCCAGGTTCTTGAGCGGCAATGCAAAAACCGGGAAGCCACAGCCGTCAACGCTTAGCTGTACCTGCTCTTTTGGATAGTCAGCCAGATTGGCAAACACCTCTAATGCCTCCTGTTGCGCTGGATGCTCTGCCTTGTAGTAATCATGAGTGGAATATCCTTGATCCTTCGACAGTGCCCAGTACCCCAAATGCTTTCCCGCACAGTTATGAAAGAGCCTGCGTTTTTCTATGCCTTGGGACAAGCAAGCAAACTTCGGCTCCTCGTTGAGCGGATACGTCGGGCAAGTAAGCAATTCGTCTTCCTGAATGCCGGTTTTTCGTAAAATCGACTCCAAGCCTTCCATATGATAAACTTCACCACGATGTGAGGCTGCAAAGAGTGCTGCTTCGCTGTTATTCAGTCCGAATTTTTCATCAATTTTACGTTTAGCGATGGGAATGGCTTGAAAGGGCTTAGCTGCTGAACGCAATAAGGTGATATGATTCACATCGCCTGCCCGATAAAGCACCTCTCCTTTTTCATTCACGCCGCACACGATGCCGTTGTGTACGTTCTCAAGAATGCCGCCGCGATATTCTTCCACTAGTGGGACATCTCTCATCAAAATCACCCGCTCCACTCCATGTTGATCGATTATGAAAAAAACACTAGCAGTAGCACCCTCCATCCGTCAATCTTTTTCCAAGCGAGATAATCCCCCACTTCAGCGATGATTGTTGTATAATGTCTCAAGGTGCCCATTTGGGTTCCACAAATAAGAAATCCGTGTATCTGCACGGGAGAGGTTCGCGAACTCCCTCTATAAAAAACTAAGCTGGATAACAGTACCTTTCTTTGGTATTGTTTTTGTTTTTTTGCAGGAAAGTTCAAGAACTCTCTTTCTTCGATAATTAAAAGGAGATGGAGAGCAATGAAAAAGGAAAAAGCCGTTGTCGTCTTTAGCGGAGGTCAGGACAGCACTACCTGCCTGTTTTGGGCAAAAGAGCAATTCGGCGAAGTAGAAACCCTCACGTTTGACTATGGGCAGCGACACAAGCTGGAGATCGAGTGCGCCCAGCAAATTGCCGCAGAACTCGGCGTCAAAAACTCCGTATTGGACATGAGTCTGTTAAATCAGCTCGCGCCCAATGCACTCACCCGCACAGATATTGACATTACCCAAGAAGAAGGCCAATTGCCATCCACGTTCGTTGAGGGACGCAACTTGTTGTTCCTTTCCTTTGCGAGCGTTTTCGCCAAGCAACGAGGAGCACGTCACTTGATTACTGGTGTATGCGAAACGGATTTTAGCGGTTATCCCGACTGCCGTGACGCCTTTATCAAATCACTCAATGTGACCTTGAATTTGTCGATGGATTATCCGTTTGTGATTCACACGCCGCTCATGTGGCTGAACAAAGCACAAACGTGGAAGCTGGCAGACGATCTGGGTGCCTTCACCTATATTCGCGAAAAAACCCTCACCTGCTATAACGGTATCAAAGGAGACGGCTGTGGCGAATGCCCTGCCTGCCACCTGCGAAAAGCCGGACTGGACACGTATCTTTCTGAGAAAAATCAACCTGGAGAACAAGCCTGATGAGCGCGAACTTTGATTTTCGTATCGTCGATCGCATGCAGGCACTGGGTACCCATATTCAAAAATCACAGCTTCGCTACCATAACAAACGCGTTTTGGTAAGCAAGGAATTTACTTTTGACGCTGCACATCATCTGCACGCCTATGAAGGAAAGTGCAAAAACCTCCACGGCCATACGTACACGGTCGTCTTTGGCATCAGTGGCTTTCCGGACGAGATCGGACTCGTGATCGATTTCGGTGACATCAAGCAAATCTGGAAAGAGCACATCGAAATATATTTGGATCACCGCTATCTGAATGAAATGCTCCCTCCGATGAATACCACTGCCGAAAACATGGTCGTGTGGATTTTCGAAGAGATGGAAAAGCAATTGCAGTCAGATGCTTACCGCGACCGCTACAACGGCGCTCGTGTGGAGTTCGTTCGCCTGTTCGAGACTCCGACCAGCTATGCAGAGGCAAGACGGGAGTGGATGATGGAATGATCCCGGTCTTGGAAATATTCGGCCCTACGATTCAGGGCGAAGGAATGGTTATCGGACAAAAAACGATGTTTGTGCGAACAGCTGGCTGTGACTATCGTTGCAACTGGTGCGACTCCGCTTTTACGTGGGATGGATCTGCCCGCGATGAAATCCAGCAAATGTCACCTGAGGCGATCTGGGAGGAGCTTACCCGTTTAGGCGGGGACCGTTTTTCCCATGTCACAATCTCCGGGGGAAATCCTGCGCTTTTGGCTGGCATCGGCGACTTAATCGCCCTTTTGAAGGAGCATGGCATTCGCACAGCAATCGAAACACAAGGCAGCAAGTGGCAAGCATGGCTTCCACTGATTGACGACATTACGATTTCACCGAAGCCGCCTAGTTCCGGGATGGAAACAGATTTTCAAACACTTGATCGAATTGTACACGAGCTTTTGGAACAAAAACATCCAGGACTTAGCCTGAAAGTGGTTGTTTTCGATGACACCGACTTTGCCTATGCACAGACGATTCATCAGCGTTTTCCAGAGGTACCTTTCTACTTGCAGCCAGGAAACAGTGATCTGTCGGACGCTGATACACCTCGGCTTCGGGATAAGCTTTTGGAGAGCTTTGAATGGCTAATCGATCAGGCGATGGCGACACCTGACATGAATGACGCGAAGGTTCTGCCCCAACTACATGCGCTTGTCTGGGGCAATAAACGAGGCGTGTAAACGATATTTTACTCTCATGGAAGAAAAGAGGACTGTACTCATATGGCACATCAACAAGAACGCGATTTATCCTCCCTCACTCTTTTGGGGAATCAAGGCACAACGTACAACTACTCCTATGACCCGAGCGTATTGGAGTCTTTTGACAACAAGCATCCGTACCGCGATTATTTCGTAAAATTCAACTGCCCGGAATTCACCAGCCTGTGCCCGATTACCGGCCAGCCGGATTTTGCGACGATCTATATCAGCTACATTCCTGACATCAAAATGGTAGAGAGCAAGTCGCTCAAGCTGTACCTGTTTAGCTTCCGCAATCACGGCGATTTCCACGAAGATTGCGTGAACGTCATCATGAACGACTTGATCAAGCTGATGGACCCGCGCTACATCGAGGTATGGGGCAAGTTCACTCCACGCGGCGGCATCTCGATTGATCCGTATTGCAACTACGGGAAACCGGGGACGAAGTACGAGGAGATGGCGAGCCATCGGATGATGAATCATGATATGTATCCGGAGAAAGTCGATAATCGGTAGAGCGAATAAGTGATAAATGAAAGGAGAAACCCTTATCTTTTTAAGGGTTTTTTCCTTTTCCAATAGGAAATCAAGGTCGTAATCATTGGTGTGATTCTACTCCTTCTGCTACGTTTTAGTGCGGAAGGAGGTGATTACCATGACCAAGCATCTGTATTTCTATGCAAGTTTCGAAGATGCAGCGCGACTCAATCGGGAGTTGATCCAGCTCGGCTACAGGAATTACTATCTCGAGCCACATGAACACCTGGTTGCTTTTGTTTTTGAACCAGTGACCGAAGTGAGTCAAGCGATCTTGAGACACTTGTTCCATGCTGATGGTCCATCGCACCTAGAGAACTAGCTATGCAGTACTGGTGCTCCTCATTTGAGGGGCATCGGTACCTCCACTACACTGTCGTTCATCTTATGTTCATGTTCAACGACTACACTTACAAGCGTAGTCAAAAGAAATGAACAGGAGATGATCTTACATGTTAGCAGCAGCCGTGATTTTTATAAATCTTGCTCTCATTGCCTATACGATTGGAGTATGGGGCGAAAAACGTTCTGGAGAGCTAAAGTCGAAACACCTTATCTTTTTTGGTTTGGGTTTAGTATTCGACACTATTGGAACAACGTTCATGAAATTGCTCGCAGACGGTTCCAGCTTAAATTTGCATGGCATTACCGGGTTGATCGCTTTGATCCTGATGTTTTTCCATACAGCGTGGGCCTGTGTCGTTCTATGGAAAAAGAATGAACATCAAATCAAGCAGTTCCATAAATTTAGCCTAATCGTATGGATTCTATGGCTTGTACCTTATTCCATTGGTGTAGCTTTAAGCTTTATGAAATAGGAATACTCTCCATTTCCCTTCCCTCAACCCTCTCAACTGATGAGAGGGTTATTTGCTTTTCTCACGGCTGTTCAACCAATCGTCAACTTTGCCTACCATTCGACAGTATCTCCTAAAGTAATCAGAACGATAATCATATAAAATGTAATAAATTAGTATTTTTGTAAATATACAGATTTTGGCTACAACTCGATGATCGTTTTCTAAACAACACTCACCATTTCAGAAAGGTTGATGCTCATGTTTAAAAAAGCACTTATCATCCTATCATTAAGTTCACTCGTCGTAGTACCCTCTCTAGCCACTCAAGCCCAAGGGGCAGCGCTCCCTACACAGGAAAAGGCAACCACCTACGTCTCCAATAAAAAAATCAGAAACGCCTCGTATGGTGAAGAAATCTGGGTGTCGCTTACTTCACCTATTCCAGCCGGATGGGTTATCGTTAGAACTTTAGGGACGCAGAACCTGATCAGGAATGTGAACGGTGCTTCTTATGGCTCGGAGGTAGAGGTGCTGCTCGCTTCTCCTATCCCAACCGGATGGGTCATGGTTCGAGCCTTTCGAGGATCGAATGTCATCAAGAATATGAACGGTGCTTCTTATGGTACGGAGATAGAGGTGATGCTCGCCTCGCCTATTCCAGTCGGATGGGTCATGGTTCGAGCCTTTCGAGGATCGAATGTCATCAGAAATGTTGATGGTGCTTCGTACGGCACGGAGGTAGAAGTGATGCTCGCTTCTCCTATCCCAAAAGGCTGGATCATGGTTCGAACCTATGGAGGATCAAATGTGATCAGAAATGTCAATGGTGCTCCAAACGGAACACAGATCGAGGTACTGCAAGCCTCGCCTGTCCCTGAAGGATGGATCATTATCAGTTCAGGTGGAAATTCGAAAGTGATCAGGAAAGTTGGCTAAAACAAAGCGCACAGGGCATATATCTAGTCCGCAGGCTGACGCCGAAATTCAATCGGCATCAGCTTGCGGGCTTTTCTTTATTACAATTACTGTTTTGTTCCATCACCGACTCCCATCATAAGTTTCCATCAATCGTGGAATTATAAGGGAAGCACATTTCCTAAGGAGGCCAATGATGAGCACGTTTTACGAGAAATATGGTGGGGAAGATACGGTCGCAAAAGTAGTGGACTACTTTTATGATTTAGTTTTAGCTGATGACACCGTGAATCACTTTTTCAAAAACACCGATATGGAAAAACAGCGTAAACACCAAACAAAGTTCATTAGCTATGCCCTTGGTGGTCCGAATCAATACACTGGAGGGTCCATGACAAAGGTTCACGAAGGGATGAATCTGCAACCTATTCATTTTGATGCCATCGTTAAACATTTGCGTGAAGCCCTGACTCACTTTGGAGTCAGCGAAGAAGATATTGCCGATGCTCTGAGCAAAGTAGGATCACTACGGGATGACATATTGTATAAATAAACGCGCATCGAAACGCCTGATGCAATGGTTCAGGGAACTTCTTCCGTTCCCGGACCAGTTCCTCTCAGCGGCCCTCGTTTTCGAGTGGCCATTTTCACTTTGTTCTTACACATTTTGTAAAACTCTTCGCAACTCTATATAATAGGAGCAATAATTCAACAATGGAGGAGATTCGCAAATGGAAAATCAATATGGTGTTGGTTGGGGTACATTGGCCCTCATCAACGCTGGACTAGCTCAAGGAAAAAATCGTAGCGGTCTGAATTGGTTTTTTCTCTCTTTATTCCTCGGCCCTATCGCAACGCTAATCATTGTAGTTTGGGACAAATTGCCCGAGCAGAAAGACTTGTCACAGTGAGTATATTGATAAGGAGGCAGACATGATGCAAATCCGAAATGTACAAGAGCAAGACTACCTCAAAGTTATTACGGTCCTCAACGATTGGTGGGGTGGGCGCCAAATGTCTGATCTGTTACCCAAGCTGTTTTTTATCCATTTCCAGTCAACGAGCTTTATTGTTGAAGAGAATGGGGAAGTCATCGCGTTCCTCATCGGCTTCTTGTCCCAGACATTCCCTGGAGAAGCTTACATTCACTTCGTTGGGGTACATCCGGACAAACGAAAAGATGGATGGGGCCGCGAATTATACCATCGTTTCTTTCAAACCGTAAAACAAAAAGGAGGCGATACGATTCGATGCATCACCTCTCCTGTTAATAAAGGCTCAATCTCCTTCCACACGAAGCTAGGTTTTGTGGTTGAAAAAGGAGATAAAATGGTGGATGGAATCGATGTGACTTCCAATTACGATGGAAAAGGAAACGACAGGGTTACTTTCGTTAAGAAAATTTAATCTCATTGAAACCTTTTTTCCTTTTACTCGTAATTACAGTTAAATTATCCCATATACAGCAGGTGGTTCTCATTCTTAAAGCACTTGGTTTTGGTGCAGCTTTGCAGATTCTATGTATGATCATAGCGATAACGACGGGGAACATCGATCAAGCTGGCAATTATGCGGAGTACCTTACATTTGGTCTCCTTACACTAGCTGGATTAATGGTTTATAACGCCCTTAGCCCCCCTACAGCCTATTACAAAGAACATCAATTGCAAGATTATAAAAGCAGATGGAAATGGACCTTTTATTTCCTGCTCGCTTCTGTTCCCAGTGGCATTTTTGCTGTCATCTTTTTCAGCTTTTTTGCTTAATTCCGTTTGCTCACAAGCCTCTCTTCTCATTTACGTAACCAAAAAGCGCCATTTCACGTACTAATCAATAGCCACACCAAAGTAATCTTTCACGGGGAAGGATGCGGTCTGATTTGAAAAGCGCAAAAGAAATATGGGGCTGGACCAAAACATTGGGCATCTCCCTTTCACTCGCGATGCTGGTTAACATATTTGTCCTCCAACCTTTTAAAGTGAATGGACAATCGATGGAGCCCACTTTGCAAAACGACGAACGCATCTATGTGTCGAAATTGTCCCACACATTTTCTTATCTCCCTGAGTACAACGATATTGTCGTAATCGACAGCCGTGTAGACCGGGATCGTACGTTAAAAGATGACATCCTTGAAAATCCTCTACTCATGCTCGCCATGGGGAAAAGCGAGGCCAAAACATTCTGGGTAAAACGAGTCATTGGCAAACCCGGCGATACTTTGGAGTTTAAGAACGAGAGCCTGTATCGGAATGGACAGCCGTTAAACGAGCCGTACATAAAAGAAGAGATGGTCAACGTACCTGATGGAAAAATCGTCATACCAGAAAACCATGTGTTTGTGATGGGAGATAATCGTAACAATAGCGATGATAGTAGAGTCATTGGCGTGATTCCACTCGATCATATCATGGGGAAAAAACTGTTTTAATCAGACGAGAGCCTTTTCCAATGAGAAAGGCTCTCTTTCTTTTTCAAGAAAAATTTTAGTGGGCGGGGTTGTAACCAGCGAGGCCCTATGTTAAGCGAAAAAGACTGTCCCTCTCCGGGACTGCCTCTCTTCTTCTTCTTATTTTTCCAACACGGACGCCAACGGACAGTCCAATGTATACAGGTTGCGATACCTTGGATTGTCCTGATACAACTGCTCATGTGTCCCTCTCATCGAGATGAATCCCTGCTCCATAAAAATGACCTCGTCCATTTGCTCTACACCGCTCAAGTGGTGAGTCACCCAAATCAATGTTTTCCCGTGCAAAACACGGAAGATCGTTGCCATCAGATCGCGTTCAGTCAACGGATCTAATCCCACCGTCGGTTCATCAAGGAGAACAATCGGCTTGTTTTGCAGCAAAATCCGAGCAAGGGCTATACGCTGCCTTTCTCCGCCAGAGAAGCGCAGACCCGTTTCCTGCATCCGTGTTTGATAACCGTCTGGTAGGGATTCAATCAGCTGATCCAGACCGACTTGAGCTGTCACAACGCGAACCTCTTCATCGGACGCATCGGGTCGACCGAGCCTGATATTATTGGCTACGGTTGTGTCAAACAAATACGGCTGCTGATTCAACACAGAGAACAAACAAGCAGAAGCCTCTTCTGACTGGACAGGCTGTCCATTTACGGTCACTTGACCTGCTTCCGGCTGTATGGCCCCTCGAATCAAGTTTAGTATCGTCGATTTACCAGCTCCGCTGCGACCGAGCAACGCAATTTTGCCCCCCTGAGGCACCTCAAAAGACACGTCCTGCACACTCCAACTGCTGGATTGTGGGTAGCGAAAACAAACATGTTCGAGCTTCAAGCTGCCCCCAGCTTGATCTGCTACCGTTTCCTTCTGCGCTTCCACAATGGATGGACGCCCCCCCTCGATCTCCCGAAGCCGTTCCAGAGACTCCTTGTATTCCGGCATTCGCACAACCGCGTCAGAAATACGGGCCATCGCATCCATCAACGGAAATGCAACCAGCCCAATCGCAGCAATCAACGTAACAGGAATCTGATTCGCAGCGGCAAGTCCGCCCGCCCAGATAACCAGCAAGACAATGGCACCACCGATTGCACACTGCGACATCCACTGTACTCGCCATTCTCCGCGGCGAATGGCGTTCTCGAGCTGGGCAGCTGTCTTTTGCCGTCTTGTAAACAACTGGAAAAACTGCTGTGTGCGACCACTGAGAATCCAGTCACTCATGCCAAAAACAGCATCCGTCAGCTCCCGGTATGCTGCCTGTCTCTCCTGCTTGAACCGACGACTCTTGGCAATGGATGACCACAAGACTACTGCGGGTGCAACAAACAGCAGAAAACCACAGTACAACGCCATCAAGAGCGCGAACATCCCGTCCATTCTTCCCAGTGCTACAATGCCTGCCCCGTAGAGGAAGACCGCCGAGACAGCTGGCAGCACAAATCGCAGGTAGACATTTTGTAGTTGCTCGATGTCATCCGCAAGTACACCAAGCAGATCTCCCGTACGAAAACGAGTGCGGAGGAGCTGCGCTTGCGGCTCGATGGCCTGGTACAAACGCACACGCATACGCGATAACACACGCAAAGCTGCGTCGTGTCCAACCAAACGCTCCAGGTACTGAATGACCGCTTTGCTAAAGCCAAAAGTCCGGACAAGTACGATCGGAACATAGACCATTAAAACGTTTTCGGGCTTGAGTGCCGAGCGGGAGATCAGATACCCCGACGTATAAAGCAAAGCGCCTGCACATGCCACTGCCAAGATTCCCAGCAAAGCCGCTACGGCAAACTGCCAGAAAAACTGGCGAAAGTATGGAAGAAACCACCCCTGATTGCCTTCTCGCGCTTCCTTCATCCTTTCTCCCCCCTGGCACCAGCTGTCAACAGCCGATAAAATACGCTTTTTTGTGCAACGAGCTGTTCAAAGGTGCCCGCTTCCACCAGTCGTCCCTGGTCGATTACCCAAATCCAATCCATATCTCGCATCCAATGCAAACGATGTGTGGCCAAAAATACGCGCCTGTCCCCCAACACCGTCAGCATGGTCTGTTTGAGCTCCCATTCCGTTTCAATATCTAAGTGAGCGGTCGGCTCATCGAGCAATATCACTGGTCGGTTACCAAGCAGCGCACGTCCCAATGCAACCCGTTGTGCCTGTCCGCCGCTTAACGTGCGTCCCCCTTCGCCAATGATTTCGTCACAGCCATTTGGCAAGCTGTCTACGAGCTCTCCCAGACCGACATCACGAATCACCTGCTCCACCTGTTCCTGCGTCGCTTCCGGCTCATAGAAGCGAATGTTATCCGCCAACGATTGATTGAATAAATACGGATGCTGTGGAATGTAAGCGATTTGCCGCTGCCACTCCTGCTTCGCATCACCCGTAATCGGTTGCCCATCTACTTGTATCACGCCAGCTTCGAGATCAGAAAAGCCGCCTAACACTCCGAGAAGGGTTGATTTTCCAGCCCCGCTCTCCCCTACAATGCCCACTCTTCTCATGTTGCTGCCCAATTCCGCAGATACCTCACCCAGTACCTGTCTGCCATCCTCACCGACGACCCGAATATCCGACAAGGTAATCGTTCCATCCCATACACCTGTCAGAGACGTCTGGCAATCCGTTGCTTGTGGTTCCGCTTTATGTTCATCTGTAGCGGCACTATCGATAATGGTACGAATCGTTCCCAACGCTTCCTTGCCATCCAATGAGGCGTGGTAGTCCGATCCCAGCATCCGTACTGGCAAAAAGTATTCCGGTGCAAGAATCAGGATGACCAATGCCGTTTCAAAGCCAAAATTCCCTTCAATCAGCCGCAACCCTAGACCAACCGCCACAAACGCAACCGACAGCATGCTGAAGAAGTCGAGTGCCAAAGAAGACAAGAAGGCCACGCGCAACGTTCGCATCGTAGCGGATCGATATTGATCGCTCACTCTTCCGACGGTCTCCCCATGGCCTTTGCTGCGTCCCAAAAACCGGAGCGTCGCAAGCCCGCGAAGCGAATCGGTAAAATGATGGGAAAGCATTCGATACGAACGCCATTGTTTGTCTGCTTGTTTACGCGCCGCCAGACCGAGTACGATAAAAAATCCAATAAGAACAGGCATCGTTACCGTCAGGATCAGTCCAGAAATCACATCTTGCATGTAGACAAACGCCAGAAGCGGAAACGTAACAAAAACCATATCCAGCGTACGCGGAACAGACAACTCCAGGTAGGTACGTACACGATCTACTCCTTCCAGAACAAGCGTAACAAGCTTCCCGCTTCCTTCGCTGGCGGCAAAACGTGGACCACGCTCGAACAATCGAGATAGAACTCGCCCTTGCAAAGACTCACTGGAAGCTTCAGCAAAACGGCCAGCGACTTTCTTTTGCAGCCAAACGATGGTATGACGAGCGGCTATCATGACCAAAAACAGGGCAAGCGGCTGATACGCCATCTGAACCGCTTGACCTTCAAACAAGATTGCAATCGACTTCGCCAAAAGCACTGCCTGACCGATAATCGCCGCACTTTGCAGGAGGGAAAGACCGGCTAGCAGCAGCATAACCGGTCGGATTCCTTGTAAACGGAACAATTCCTTGTCCATTAATACTCCAAATGATCCTTTTCAGTGACTCTTTTGTGGAAAACGAAGTAGCTCCAGGCCTGATAGGCTAGCACAAACGGTAAAAGCGCTGCTGCAACAATCGTCATTGCTTTTAACGTGTATGGACTCGAAGCTGCATTATAGAGGGTCAAATCAAACGCGCTATCAATCGTGCTGACCATCACCCGTGGGAACAACCCGATAAACATCGAGACGAACGTCAACAGGATCATCGCACCTGTCATCCCGAAAGCCCAACCTTCCCTGCCTTGTCTCAAGAAGTGACGAGCCAGTACAAAAACGATAACACCCAAGAGTGCGGCTGCTGTCAACAAAACACCCTGACGCTCAAACAGATCGGTTACCATAAATGTCCACCCTACAAGCACCGCCATGAGAACCGCTTGCATCGGCAACAGCTTTGCTGCCAGTACACGTGATTTTTCACGCAGCTCGCCTACTGTGCGCAGCGAGATAAAGTTCAGACCGTGTAGCAGGCATAGTCCCGTTACTGTCACACCTGCCCACAACGAGTATCCATTCACAATGTCTGAGAAGCCCGCATTCATTTCCATATTCTGATCAATCGGCACACCCTTCACCAGGCTGGCAAACACCATTCCGAACAACATCGGCGGTACAAAGCTTCCAATCAGAATCGCTGCGTCCCACATCTTTTTCCAAGCTTCACCTTTCCCTTTGCTTCTAAATTCAAATGCTACCCCTCGCCCAATCAACGCAAGAAGAATCAGCGTAAGCATGAGATAATATCCGCTAAACATCGTGGAATACCACTCCGGAAACGCTGCGAACATTGCACCAGCGGCTGTAATCAGCCAAACTTCATTCGCGTCCCAGAACGGGCCGATCGTATTGATCAGAACCCTGGTTTGTAAATTATTGCGTGATAGCAGGCGCGTCGCCATGCCGACACCAAAGTCAAAGCCTTCGAGAAAGAAAAATCCGGTAAACAGAACGGCAATGAGTAGGAACCACAGTTCATTAAGCCCCATAACGTTCACTCCTTACACGATCAAATGGATCCTGAAGCTGTAAATCCTCTACTTCCTCATGACTATCCATATCTGGTCCTTTTTTGGCCACACGAGCAAACAGATAAGCCAAGAGGCAAAGCAGGAATAGATAAATCGTCGTGAAGGCGATAAGAGAGAACCATACCGCTCCTGTGCTAATGCTTGGCGAAACTGAATCTTCAACACGCAACAGCCCGAATACCGTCCACGGCTGACGACCTACCTCTGTCATGATCCATCCCGCTGAGTTTGCGATAAATGGTAGTGAGAT
Source organism: Brevibacillus antibioticus (assembly GCF_005217615.1). Taxonomy (NCBI): domain Bacteria; kingdom Bacillati; phylum Bacillota; class Bacilli; order Caryophanales; family Paenibacillaceae; genus Brevibacillus; species Brevibacillus antibioticus. Next base: position 36,749 of record NZ_SZNK01000001.1, on the reverse strand, counting down.
ACCTGCAACCATCAGCTGCATGAACCACTTATTTGGCTGTTCCAGCTTTTTGCGGAAAGTGAGATATGCTCCGTACAAAGCCAGCAAAATCATTGCACTTCCGCCCGCAACCATGATGCGGAAGCTCCAGAAAGTCGTCCGAACTGGTGGAATGTAGTTTCCTGGACCGTATGTTTGCTCATATTCTGCCTGCAATTCCAACATGCCTGGCACAGAACCTGAAAGTGAGTTGTACGTCAGGACACTAAGCAAATAAGGAATTTTTATTTCAATACCGTTTTCTTGTTTTTCTGGATCAATCGTTGCAAAGACCGTCCAAGGAGCTGGGTCCGAGCTTGTTTTCCACAGCCCTTCACTCGCTGCCATTTTCATCGGTTGGGTAGCAACCAAATACTGTGCCTGACCATGACCGAATTGAGCAATAGCCAGCGAGGAAACCAACGCTACCACGATCGCAATTTTGAAGGATTGCACAAAGAATGTAACATTTTGTTTTTTCAATAGCTTCCAAGCACTAATACCTGCTACCAAGAAGGCACCTGTCGCCAAGGCCGCAAATATGGTATGCGGGAATTCATATAGTAATTGTCCATTGGTAAGGAGCGCGAAGAAATCGACCATCTCTGCCCGTCCATTATTGATAGCAAAGCCGACTGGCTGCTGCATGAACGAGTTGGCTGCCAGAATCCAAAGAGCCGAAAGAATCGTTCCGATGGAGACGAGCCAAATACATGCGAGATGCACACCTTTGGACAAACGATCCCAACCAAACACCCATAGTCCAATAAAAGTCGATTCGAGGAAGAATGCTGAGAGGGCCTCAATCGCTAGTGGTGTTCCAAAAACATCGCCGACAAATCGTGAGAAATCAGACCAGTTCATCCCAAATTGGAACTCCTGCATAATCCCCGTCACAATCCCGACAGCAAAATTGATGAGCAAAAAGGTTCCCCAAAACTTGGCCATTTTTTTGTACAAGTCATTCTTTTTTACCACATACATCGTTTCCATAATGGCTATTAATAATGACAGCCCGATGGAAATCGGCACAAAGACAAAATGAAAGATAGTTGTTATCGCAAATTGAAGTCGTCCCAAATCCACTATATCCATGTACAAGATCCCTTTCTATTCGCTTTTCACGCCTTTATGTACCGGAATTATACCCGTAGGGAAATCAGCATTTATTACGACTTTGTGAAAAAAATCACAAAAATATGTGAAAAAATTCACAAATGATTCTCTCTCCTGTAACCCCCTTTTTGCATTCATCTTCGTGAGAGAGTTTTTTGTTTTGTTTTACCCCGTATATTTCCGGTCATGTGTAATTGTAGCAGGACTTTTGACCCTAGAGGGTGTCCGATTGGTTACATGATTTTTAACACTCTGTGAATATTTGGGTTTTTCCTTTCATCTGGGCTAGACTTATGCTCCTTCATTCATTTCATTGAATGTGTAATCCATTCATTCCCATTGAAAATCATGGACGATTATCGTATGTAGAAAAAAATTACGAAAATACCCAGACGATCACCGACCTCGAAAAGCAATCGAAGCCGATGTTGCCTGGGTACGTGGTGAAGTAGCATTCGCTTATTTTTTGGGGGATTTCGTTGACAAGGAATTGATGATGTTGCCAATAGTCGCAGCATCAAAGCTCTTCTCTGCCATCTGGTACAACTCGTACGTGAATCCTTCATGCTCCCAAATCACGATTCCGTTGGCGAAATATACCTTTTTCCCGCCAATGGTTTCGATCTTGACACCCTCTGTCGTGCTGATGCCGTTTTCGCCACCGTTTGAAATCAACAAGGTAATAAACTCTTTCTCTTTTTTATACTGAATTTCTACCATACCCTCGCCATGAACGACCGTGTTTTTATAGGAATAATGCTCTGACAACCATGTCGGTGCGGGAAAGTCCATTTTGCTGGCCGCGCGTGCTTCTTCCACGGTCATCTGTGGGGGGGCCTTGCGTTCTATAGGTATCTCGATTTCTTGGGTATTGGACTGTGCAGCAGGCAACTCTTTATCATATTGGGTAATTTCCATGTTCCCGACCTGAAAGCGTGCCAAGATCGTCTGGAGCATTCCTTGGGCAAACGATGTAGTCGAGAATGCACCTAACAGGCAAACAACAGCAACAGCACTAACTGTGGCAGCTTTCCATTTATTCGTTTTCATATAGATCCCGTCCTTTTTACTATCATGTAGTTGTATGTTTCCTGATTCCAATTTGAATTTCAACCGATTATATATGGTGGCTTTTGGAGTGGCGTCATCTAGTTCCAGATCAGTAAGCAAGTCGGTGAGTTCACGAAAATCGTCTAGATCATGCTCACTCTTCATAACGGAAGCCCCCTTTTTGCAATTCCATCTGCAGCTTTTTCAAGCATCTGTAGAGCACGACCCCAATATTTGAACCACTGACACCAAGAAGTTCTGCAATTTCTGCGTTTTTAAGACCAGCCGCATATTTCATGGCGATGATATTTCGCTCCTTGTCACTCAGCTTCGCCAGAGCTTGAAATAAGGCTTGATGATGATCGTCGCGGATCACGATGTCCTCCGGTGACGACTTCGGCAAGACCAGATTCAGAATCGAATCCAATGAAAAGCTGATCCTTTTCTTCTGTAAGCGGAAGTAATCTGTCACTGCGTTTCTGGCGATCGCAAACAACCAGACCTCAAAGTTTGATTTATCCGGCGAGAAGCTGCTGTATTTTGAAATTACCATTTCAAACACATGGCTACATATTTCTTCTGCGGCATAGTGATTGTTGATCCGATAGCAAATATATTTGTAGACGCGCTTATAGTACGCACCATAAATTTGGGCAAACGTTTCGGTCGACATGCTTTCTGCATATCTATCGTTTTCTTCGTTTTGGCAGATGCCTGTGTTTACTTGGGCAATCTCCAACTACTTCCCCTCCCTTCTGGATGAAATAAACAAATTGCGCAATTTGTTTGGTTGTGAGCCTCACGATAGTTAATACGGCAAAAGTAGAAATGTATTAACAACGTTTTTCAAAGATCGGAACAAAAAAGCAGGCTGTCAACGAATGACATCCTGCTTTTGGTTCATTTATTTAGCCCAGTGCGGTGGACGCGTGAAAGAAGGTGGCAGCTTGGTGCTTGCATCTCCCTTCGCTGCATTGAGCTGAACCTGCGTGAGAAACAACGTCTCCGTCAAGTTCGCTCCGCTCACATCTGTATCGCGAAAATCTGCACCAATGATGTCAGCTCCCCGCAAATCTGCTCCTCTCAGATCAGCAGCAATCAAATAAGCGCCGCGCAATTGGGCTCCCCGTAAATCAGTGCCTTTGAGCTTGGCACCGATGAGATCAGCGCCTCGGCCGTAGGATTTTCCTTGCTTGCCCCCTTTGTACTTGGCAAGCGCGTCTTTGCGTACCAGTTCACTTGTCCGCAGCAATAGTTCGTTTACCTTTGCTCGATGTAAAGCAACATCCAGCTTCAGAATATCCTCAGGACCACGATCAGTGAGGCTCTGTGTCTCCTCCAAAGCTTCCTTTAATGCAGGATGAAGGGACTGGGCAGCTTGCTTGTTCAACGCCTCTGTTATATACCAGAGCAGCTCATGAAGCTGCCACACGATCGGAAATACTTCGTACATTTGCTTTGCTGATCCGGGTTCTTTACGCCAATCTTGGCCGCCATAAGTGACTTGAGACACCTTTTGACCAGCTCCAAAGCAATCGTAGACAGTACAACCGCGAAAGCCGATGTCTCTCAGCTTTGTGTGAACACCACACCGGAATTCTGCCTGTAAGTTACTACAGGGCTTGCCTGCGTCTTTCTTGATGGCAAAGTCAGAGGAAGCAGCAAAGGGCAATGCCACACAGCACAAGCCAAAGCAGCTTTCACAGTCACCACGAAGGTGGCGGCGACTGTTATCAGTAGTCGATTGGATGTGTTCTTGATGCGTAGCCATATAAATGAACCTCCTGGAAAAAAACACGATTCTCTCGCGTGTGGCGAAAAGAATCGTGCTACTTTTATTGACCGGCTAGTTGAATGCGATTTGAGATTCGATCAGGTAATTCCCAAAGACTTCGACAAAAGCTTCTGCTGTATTATAGCCTTCTTCCAAGGTGTTGTTCGTACCACCGAATTCCAAAAGCAGAGCTCCTCCGGAAATGGACTGATTATACACCCCGTTCCCTTGATTCGAACCTTTCAAGATAATCCCCCGAGACAAACCGGGATAAGAGGCTTCCAGACGGGCGTTCAGCTCTTCCGCCAGCTTTTTGTTCGCCAGATGGTTCGGGTTCGCTGTTCCGATTACAAACAGCATCCGGGAATAGGTTTTACCATTGATCGTGATCGCTACCTTGCTGCGTGGCTCATCACTGTCCCGATGAATATCGAAAATGTACTGCAAGTGCGGACTGGTTGCAGCCGCTGCCGCTACCGCCTTATACGACTCGGAATAAGACATCGAATAGCTTTTATTTTGTTCCCTCAATCTCTGAGCGAAATCGTCCTGGCTCGCCATTGCCGAAATGCCTCTTGCTTGCAACAGCTCACCCAGCCTTTTCCCAACAAGCGTGATGTTGATCTCAGGATCATCTACCGAGCTCCCTTGTTGGTTCCGTGCAACATTTCGCCAAGACTCACGGTTATGGGTGTGATAGATATACACTTTCTCGTTTCCAATCATCCCACTGTTGTACTCGTACGTTGCTCCTGTCGGTGGCAGAGTACCAGCTGGTTGAATCTTCTCTACGATCCACCCCGCGATATAGGCGGTCGAATTGTCTGCCAGCCTGATGAGGTACCAGTCTCCTACTGTTTGGACAACCGGGAATACTTGTCCGGGTTGAACGGTTCCGATTATGGCATGCTCGGTTGTAGGACCGTTGCGGATGTTAGAATCAGGATTTTTGACGCGAACCTGTAGTTCTTTTACCGGAGCGGGCGTTGGAATTGGTGCTGGCGCAGGTGCCCCCGGTGTTGGACTCGGTTGCGGCGCAACGGCCCCAGTCTGTTCAATTGGTTTGAAAATATAGGCATAGGTACCATTAAAGTTGATGGTATACCAGCCATTTGCAAATCCGTAATGGTTGATTGTCATCCCGCCATGGATTTGACCAATAACAGTACCAAGAATATCTGGCTGAGAATAAACTTCATAGCTTTCCGTTAATACAATTGTCCCTTGTCCGAATCCACTCCCTGTATTGGATGGGAGTACAGGAGGGGGCGGGACTGGCATTGTTGTCTGGTCAGGGATTGGCGTTGGTGCCGGAGTTGGTACTGGTACCGGAGCAGGCGCTGGAACCGGGGCTGGTTTTGGTGCCGGTGCCGGTGCCGTTGTCTCCGTCAAGTAACTGGCTTTCACCCAGCCGTTCGTTTGATTAGACAGCTTAATTTGTGCCCATTCCCCTTGCTTTTTCATTTGCAAAAACACACCGTTTTTGTCGATGATCTGCAAAATCTGTGAAGTGGCATTTGGTTCTGCCCGAACATTCAGCATGTCCACATTGCTTTTGACATATTTGATCTGTGGAACTTCTATCATTTTCACATACTTATTATTGACCCATCCAGTATTGCCGTTCGGCAGCTTTACCTGGGTCCAATCTTTTTGCTGCTTGGTGATTGGCAACCGCGTCGCTTTTTGGAGTGTTGCGACAATCTGCGTAGTCGTACCTGGCTCGCTTCGAATATTTAACTGATCGACCGCCACTTCTACATGGGTGGCCGCTCGCGCAATGGACAGAGGCATCAGCAAAATTAGGAAGAAAACAGCTAGCAAGCTGACATTTACTCGTAAAAGCAAGTTCCTCGTTCCCCTCTGTTTTTCTCGATTTTTGGAATATCCAGCTAATAGAAAGAACTTCTCGATTCGTCCGCATATTCCTTCATGTTTTGACATCTTTTACTGTCAAAACAGCAATAACGTCACGATCAGTCTATCTCCTGAAAATAGTGACGTTTTTGCTAGAAAAAAGTTACAGAAAAAAGGATGAAGCGACAAGCTTCACCCTTTGTCTCAACTTTATTTCTTTCCTACCATTTCGCTGCCCAAGCTTCTATCTCCACTTTGAGAGAAGGGACTGCCAATGCCGGGACGTAAGACATGGTCATCGCTGGCGGTGTCCCCCCGTGGAACTTTTCCCACACCTGATTAAAATGCTCCCAATCCATTTGCTCGGTTGCCCATATATTGATTTTGATGATATGGTCCGCAGTTACTGACTCACTTTCAAAATTGCGCAGTATGTTTTGTAACGTGTTTTCTACTTGTTCTTTCATATCTGTCGGCAACTCTCCATGAAGGTCCATTCCTATTTGCCCAGAAAGCACGAGCAAATCGGCTCCTTTTGGAACGACCGTCAGATGTGTATAAGGTCCCATCGGCGGAGCAACTGTACTGGGATTTTTGCGTTGGACCATGGGCTTCACCTTGTCTGTTTGTTCTTCTTTGACAATCGCCAGTGTTTGATGATCTTCCCACCGCCCATTGATTTTCACGTTTTTCTTGGCAATCCCTTCCTTGTGGAAACCAGCTTTTAGCAGCACCTTGATCGAGCCTATATTATGAGGCATCACTCCTGCTTCCAAACGGTGAAGACCTAATGTATCGAAGGCATAGTCAACGACGAGCTTTACGGCTTCCGTCATGTAGCCTTTTCCATTATGCTCTTTGTCCAGGAAGTAGCCGATCCAGCAGCTTTGCAGATTAACTCTTACGACCTCTGAAAGGATGACTTCCCCAATGATTTCATCCTGTCCTTTTTTTACGATGACAAAAGCATATCCTCTGTCTTCTTCTTTTAATGCCATCGCGCTCTTGATCCTGTCGATTTGTCCTTCCAGCGTGTAAAACGTCTCTTCTCTCGTCCCTGTGAAGTTTTGAAAGAAGTCTCTGTTTCTCACTTCAAGCGCCAAGAGGCTCTGTGCATCCGATTCCTGTACCAGTCTTACGTAAATGTTCTCTCCGTTTCCTTGCATACAATCCATCTCCCTTTTTCGAAATAAAAAAACACCACAGGAAATCCTGCGGTGCCCTAAAAAGAAAACCACAGGAAGCGACCTGTGGCGTTTTTCCACTGTATCCTGATGAATCCCACTCCATCAAAGGATGGTCGCTATATCCGTTTTTGGACATACTTCTCCCGTGATTGAGCCAGATCAAAGAAAACAGCGGTGGAGTATCCAATTCCTTTTGGCAAAGACAGTAATGATCTTTTTTTCATGTGGATACCCTCCTTTCCTCTGTTTTTACGTGCATACCATTTCGATATAGAGACGGTCGTAGCAACAACCGTTACATTATTATCCAGAAACTACTCCACAAGTATAGCGGGAAATGACATTCGTGGCAACAGCATCAGTGTCTCTTTTTTCCGTTTCGCCAAAGCATATACACATTCGCAATGGAGGTCAGTACAAGTAGACCCAACAGGATGTTTGTGACAATCAATGTGTTCGTCAAATGCTGAATAGGTGCATGAATCACAGATACAACGCTCATCAGCTTGTTCGGAATATCATTGATCGAAGCGACAAGATTATTGAAATACTGCACATAGTCCCCCAAACCGGAAAACCTCCTCTTGCATACCTTATCCCGTCCATAGCCTTTGATAAAATTCGCCGCCTTACTCCACTGAAGAAGAATAGATCCATTTTTTTGTGGAACAATGAAAAGAAGAGAAGATTTTCATCATTCATAATCTGATTGCAAGAAAGAAGGGAGCTACCTTTATGACGATTCAACGTTTTGTTCGGGAGTCGCGCACGTTCAAGGCAAGCCATGTGCTGCCCCCGGATACGAATAATCACAACACGCTGTTCGGCGGCAAGCTGATGGCGCATATCGATGATGTTGCATCGATCTCTGCCATGAAGCATGCCCGGGGGCCGGTTGTGACCGCCTCGACAGATTCCGTCGACTTTTTGCAGCCGATCCGGGTGGACAATGAGGTTGCACTCGAAGCCTTCGTCACATGGACGCATAACACGTCGATGGAGGTATTCGTCAAAATTGTTGCGGAGGATTTGCTAACGGGCGTACGATGCGTCTGTGCCACATCATTTCTCACGTTTGTAGCGATTGGCGAGGATGGGCGACCTACCCCCGTGCCCAAGATCGTTCCTGAGACGGAAGAAGAAGTATTCCTGCACAATGGTGCTGACGAGCGTGCTGCGGCACGAAAAATCAGGCGCAAGAATAACAAGCATCTCGCGGATATGCTCGGAACGAGACGTCCGTGGGAGCCATTACTGAACAACCCGTAACGCTAAAAGTCCCCTTACCTTTTACAGGCAGGGGACTTTTGGCTGTAGCTTCATACCTTCAACCAGCAGCATGTTAGACAACGCACAAGCGATAGTGGAGAAAGTCATCCGGTGTTTCCGACTCCATGTCATAGGGTTCGAATCCATTTTTCAACAACACTTTTTGCGAAGAGATGTTATCCGGTGTTGTTTTCGCACAGATCATTCTGACATTCAAGTGGGGAGCATGCTCCTCTAAAAAGAGCTTCAGTGCCTGTGAAGCCACTCCTTTTCCAGCAGTATCCTCCCCGACTCGATAACCGAGATGTCCGATTCCTTCGTCTTTCTCGATGTCTACCAAATTCATTCTGCCCAAGATGTCACCCTGGCTGTTTTTGATGAGACCAAAAAACGAGATTCCTTGCGCCTGCTCGTCGAGCAAGGCTTGCAGACCTCGTAAAAAATGGTCATATTGGTAGTAAGCGTCTCCCCTGCTGGGAACCGATTTTTCAAAAAAAACGCGATTGCGCACTTCAAATTGAAACAAGCTGGCTGCATCTTGTATGCTTACTTTTTCGACAGTAATCATCATGAGTACGTATCCTTTCTTGAATCGAGGTGGAATGAATTTGACAGTTGCTTATTTGGAAGAAGGTACGTTTATCGCCTTTATTGCCTTTACGATATTTTTCTTTGTCGCTTACAAGCTCGATCAGATTTCGTTTGTTTCGTTCATTGTGTCCTTGGCCGTCTCGGCTTGCGTTCATGCTGCCTTCTATTGGTTAATTGTAAAATATTGGCCGTTTTTTTAATAGTACGTAAAAAGGCGCAGGCTGAATACCCGCGCCTGTATGTTTATTTGCTCATAGCTTCGCTTCATAGGCCGCAAACAATTGAGCCGCTTGCTTGTTGTACTGGTTGACCAAGCCTTCAATGGCTTTTTGCCACTCGGCTTGTGGGAGCGGCACTCGCAGTTGATTGGCCGGCTTTCCATTCACGATCAGTGCTGTTGCGAGCATTTGCTGTTGTGCTTCACTGAGTGAAGCCGTCGTTAACACCTTTGGCTTGAGTACTTTTTTTCCTTTTAGGGAACGCATGAGCTCTGTTATCAAGATGTGCTGATACTCCGCGTACAAATTCATCGTCATATAGTAGCTCATTCCCTCTCGCACCGGCACAATTCCCCGCTTCTGTGCCCACTCCATCACCTGTGGCGTCGTCATCGCTTGGCTTGTTTTGCCTGTCGCCATGAAATAAGCCACTCGGAACATATCCTCATCACTCATAACAGAGCGGTTCTCATCTGCCTTGACGATTCCCTTGGACACCAGCTCAGCAAGTACCGCCTGCTTGCCTGCATCCTTCGGCAGATTCAAATAAAGCGCCAGATTGGCAAAAAAATGGCTCTCGCTGTTGCCACCAGCTGGCCAGCTATACGGTTTGCCGAAATCGATCAGCTCAAGCGGGCGTTGTCGCATCATATCCGAGTAGACCGTAAACGATTGGAATGTGATCGGACTATAGGAGATCACTGGTTTTTTCGTCAGGAATCTTGTCGCAAACTGCTCTTGACCACCTTGACTGAGATAACCGAACTGGTCTTTGGTCGTGAATACATAAGGCGTCTGAACGTCTGCCTCGCTCCACACTTGTGGGAATACTTTGCTTGTTGGCAAAATCGCCTCATATTTGGCCGCTGTCAGCACCTTTCCTTCCAGCGACATAAGGCCGTACAATCCCGTCTTCTTGTCCTGGTAGGCAATGGCACCCGTCTTGAGATCATATACGTGCATATACTTCATAGACTGATAATCGCCCGTGCTTAAGCGGAGCAACTGTGGTGAATAGACATCCCATCCTGTAGCTGATTGAATCAATACCCGATCAAAATAAGATTCCGTGTGAAAGCCTTTCACGCTAGTGAGCTTGCTTACGAGCTGGTTCCCTTCTTGCGCCCATCCATCCTGCGTGCCATCCAACCGTGCTGTCATCACGATCTTTTGATTTTGTACTATCATTTGGTTTGCATCACGATACACAAAATCGCTCACGGCCTGGAGTTGACCGTCATCGACCTTGATCATCGCCATTCCGACATTCCCCGCTCTCACACCCATCGTGTATACGGAATCAGCAACTTTGATCAAGGTAAGAGGCGGTCCGTCGTTGCCTGACTTCCACACCGCGACTTTGATCTCCGTAGTCAACAGCTTGCCCTCAGGGGTATAAAGATCCGCCCAATCGCGATCCATTGCAACGATGAGATTTGTATCGGAATCCATATAAACATATTGGTAGAGCTTGCTGATCGGTTGGTTCGTCTTGCGGTCCACAATCATCTCGCCTTTTCCCGGCTCATACTTTTTCGTCAAATTATCGGACAACAGATTGGGATTGCCAGCTTCTATTTGTTTCCCACTAATGCTGTATCGCAGCACCCTTCCATCCGGCTCTGTCACCAGCACCTCCCCCGTTACTCCCTCGTGGCGAATGACTCGATTCTCAACAGGAGACAGGACCAAGCCTTCATCTTCAGAATAAAGTCCGATTTTGTTTCCATCCTTTATGCTAAGCATGCTGTAGCTGCCCAGCGTTACATACGAGTCGAACCAAAAATCTGGCTCCTTGACTTCTTTTCCCCAGCCTGGGAGGATCGCCTTTTTCCCATCGCTGCGGACGAGCAAGCGCGCCGCTGGCGGACCTTCTACCCGCGGATACGCAAAGGGGATGACCGTCTCTCCCCCGACTTGGAGGACACCGTACAGATTTGTTTTCGGGTCCTGTCCCAACACGTAGCTGCCATGCAAGTACTGGGCTCCTTTTTTCAATGGATGCGACGTACCTTTAGACCTGGAATAATACGTGATGACATCTCCAGAAACCGTGTAGTACACATCAGGATTGTTATGCTCGAACCCGACTTCATTGTAAATGGGCTCTGCCAGCATCCGTCCATCCTTCCACAGCCCTTGTCCCTTGGGTCCGATCACCTGAAAGTATCCATTGTTCCAAATATAGAGCGCATTGTATTTCGGCTCGAGTACGTACATGCCATTGCGATCAATCAAGCCTTCTTTTCCACCGGATCGCACCTTGAGATATGCAGTGTCAGGACCGCCTTCGTTTGGAATCAATTCTGCTTTTGGCAGTGCAAACAGCTTTTTGCCGGAAGCAGGATCGTACATGATGAGCTCTTTGGGAGTAGTCGCGACGAAATAACGCTTTTTCTCCGCCTCTTTATTTTCCGTCTGATCAGGAGCAACGAGCTGTACCATCGTCAGCTTGCCTGCAACTGGCGGAATCAGCACCTTTCCATCTACATGGATCACCATCGATGATTTTCCCAAGAACATAATCGCTGTCCCCTGCTCATTGGATAAATAATACGGATGCGCCCCAGCAAACTTCATGGTCGATAGCTTGTTCGTCTTCAAATCGATATATTGGAACCAGCCGCCTTTTTGAACAATCGCGATATTTTTGGACTCCGGAATGTCGATATAATCCCAAATCGCGGGAGTTATTTCTTTCCCTGTCCGCGCGTCGAGAATTCCTTTTTTACCGCCCTTTGTTACGATCATGTTTTGGGAAGATCGCTCAAAATCATCATAAATGGCCTGTGTGACCAGCTTGTTACCGTCCGTAAAACCGATTTTGTAGTCTGTTGTATACGGCTGAATCTGGGAAAACGTAGCCGCATGGACAGAAGAAGTCCACGTACTTGCCCCGAGTATGACCGCGGTAACCAGACTCGCGGTTTTTGTTTTTATGTTCATTGGTGATTGGCCTCCCTTGTCAAACATTCCCTTCCTTTGACGCTTCGTAGGGCGAAATAGTTTCGTTGCACTTTTTCAAACAACTGGAACCTTTTCTTTCCGTCCACTCGCTTTTAAGCGTGCTATAATTGTTCACACCGACGCAGTATAATCATCGTATACGGATGGGAGTGCTGAAAAGAGCACTTGGAAAGGATGTTCCCATGAATTTCTTTGCTGCCGCCTTGCAAAAGCCGGATGTAAGACGATTTGGGATTTTGGCGTTGTTTTGTTTGTTGCTTTACTCCTTGGGAAGTATGCTGAACATGGTTTTGCTAACCTTTTTAGTTACCTATTTAATGAATCGGCTGCATCAATACATCACGCGACTCACACACAAAGTCGTACCGATCCATCCCAAGCTGATTCTCATTTTTCTCTATATGTTGCTGACGTTCTTACTCGTTGTGGGTGGGATGAAAGCCATTCCTGCTCTGATTCATCAAACCGGACAATTGTTCCATTCCATCGAGGAAGTATACCATCAAAATCAGAACAATGAGTTTGCCCCCTATCTTATGTCTGTTGTTGGGAAGCTAGATATGAAGGGCATCGTTCAAGGCAGCCTTGATTTTCTCGCAGTGGTCAGAAACGTTGGGTTCAATGTCTTTCTGGCGATTATTCTGAGTTTGTTTTTCCTGCTCGGCAAAGACAATGTCGTTACGTTTACCGCTCAATTTCGCACGAGCAAATTATCCTGGCTATACAGCGAAATCGCCTACTTCAGCCAAAAATTCATCCTGACCTTTGGCAAAGTAATCGAAACACAGCTGTTGATCGCCTTATTCAATACGACCTTCACCGTCATCGGTCTATGGATCATGGGCTTTCCGAATCTATTGGGACTCGCGATCATGGTCTTCATCCTGGGGCTCATTCCGGTTGCAGGTGTCGCCATCTCATTGATTCCGCTCAGTGCCATCGCTTTTAGCGTTGGTGGTATCCCAACCGTTGTTTATTTGCTCGTTTTCATCATGTTGATTCATGCGCTTGAGGCATATGTGTTGAATCCTCGCCTGATGGCGACGAAGACTCACTTGCCGATTTTCTACACGTTTGTCGTTCTGATCTTTTCCGAGCATTTCTTTGGAGTATGGGGACTGATTGTTGGGATTCCATCCTTTGTTTTCTTGCTGGACATCTTAGAAGTGAAGAAAATGGAACAGCCCCCTACCAAAAATAGATCCGTTCCAAAAGATATACAAGTCAACACGTGACAGATGGACATAGAAAAGGAGCCCCTCATGAAAAGGGCTCCTTTTTCCTTTATTCTCCCTCAAACCATTTGAGCAAAGCTTGTGTGCCGCTATCAGCCTCGCCGTTTGCTGCCAGTTCTTCATAGAGCGATTTGGAGAGGGCGAGTCCTGGTGTCAGCAGCCCCATTTCCTCCGCTGCTTCCAATGCGATTCCCATGTCCTTGATAAAATGTTTGACGTAAAAGCCAGGGGCGAAGTTGCCCGCGATCATGCGCGGCGCCAGATTCGACAGCGACCAGCTGCCTGCCGCACCCGCTCCAATGCTCGTCAGCACTTTCTCCGGGTCCAGACCTGCTTTTTTCGCATACGCGATCGCTTCACACACACCGATCATGTTCGTCGCAATGCAAATCTGGTTGCACATTTTGGTATGCTGACCTGCACCTGGTCCCCCCTGCAACACGACGTTTGTCCCCATGATCGTAAACACGGGCTTCATCGCCTCAAATACTTCCTGATCACCGCCAACCATGATGGTCAGTCGCGCTTCACGTGCCCCAACATCTCCACCGGAGACAGGCGCATCCAGGGAATACAGCTCATGCTTTTTGGCTTCCTCATAAATATGTTTCGCCAGCGACGGCTTTGATGTCGTCATATCGATCAAATAAGTGCCCGGCTTCGCATTTGCCACAATTCCATCCGCGCCGAGATACACTTCCTCGACATCAGATGGATAGCCGACCATAGTAATGATGACGTTTGCCTCTTTTGCCAGCTCACTGACCTGTTCCTTCCAAATCGCGCCGGCTGCCAGCAAATCTGCCGCTTTTTCCTTTGTACGCGTGTACACCAGCACTGTATATCCTGCTTGCAGAAAATGGTTTGCCATGCTTTTCCCCATGACACCCGTTCCTACAAATCCAATGATTCTTTCACTTACAGGTAAAGCCATGTGACCCACTCCTTCGTTTCTCTCTTTTCTATTCTCTCGACAATTGTACTTCTCGAATCTATCCGAATATTCCTGCTACGCGTCTTTTGTGTTTAACTGGGAAAAGGGACATATGTCCTTTTTTTTCGCGTGCAAATGCCTTTTACTAAAGAAGGTATAACCTGCAAGCGCACGAGCAGGAGGCTTAATACATGAAAGAACTTCACGACCGCACCCTTTTACATACGCTGGTGCAAAATAGTCCCTTGCCCGATATTTTTGATGCCATTACCCTCCATGAAATGCGCCTGTATCAGGCTGAGAAGGGTGATATCCTCTGTTCGAAGGGCGATCAGCTTCACCACATGTACTTCATTTTGAAGGGGAAAATCAAAATTTTCACGACGCTTCCTAACGGAAAATCTTTGTTGCTGCGCTTTAACAATCCACTCGCGATTATTGGTGACGTCGAGTATGTCACACAATGCGAGGTCCGCAACACCGTTGAATTTGTCCATCGAGGTCTCGTAGTCAGTCTCCCCTTCAAGGTTTTGCAGGAAAACTACCAGAACCACCCGCCTTTTTTGCAATTCATTCTACATAAAATCAGTCACAAGCTACATACATCATCGAACTCAACCAGCCTAAACCTGTTGTATCCCGTTGAAAACCGCTTTGCCAGCTATTTGCTCTCCACGCTGTCCAGTGACACAGGGTCGACTGCTTCTGAGGAGCTAAAGACGGCGAAGCTGACAGAGGTTGCCGAGCTGTTAGGTACCAGCTACCGACACTTGAACCGGGTTATTCGCAATCTTTGCGCAGCATCCGTGATCGAACGCAAAAAAGGCGCACTGATTATCAAGGATCGAGAAAAAATTAGTGAGCTTGCGAGCGGAAACATCTATGAGTAATCAACCATGTAGGAGGTCATATTGTGCAAGGCATTCTCTTTTCGTTACTCGCTGGCGTTTTTATTTGTCTGCAAAGCGTATTCAATGCGCAAGCCAGTACAAAGCTCGGACTGTGGCAAACCAATGCGATTGTTCACGGCGTGGGCTTTCTTGTATCGTTCGCGATCTTTCTCTACGTTCGTGATGGCGATTGGAAAAGCATCGGGGAAGTCAACAAGGTGTATTTACTTGGAGGCGTTTTCGGGGCGCTGATCGTTTTTAGTGTGATGAAAGGCATTACGACCATCGGCCCTGCCTATGCCGTATCGATTCTGCTCATCTCCCAATTGCTCGTCGCTCTCCTCATTGATTCTCTCGGCCTGTTCGGCGTGCAAAAGGTTCCGATCACCTTGAACAAGATCATCGGAATCGGCATCATGATCGCAGGTGTAATGGTTTTCAAATTCAAATAAAGGAGGAGGGCATGATCGCCCTCCTCTACAGAATCAATCGCTCCGGATTCAGCCCCAGCAGCGCCTCATGTACAAACCTTCCATCTTTTCGAATCAGTACATCGTCAAACCAGATTTCGCCACCACCGTATTCTGGACGCTGAATGCTGATCAGGTCCCAGTGAATCGCACTGCGGTTGCCGTTATCCGCCTGATCATAGGCACGACCCGGTGTGAGATGGAAGCTACCCGCGATTTTTTCATCAAACAAAGTATCGCCCATCGGATACAAAATGTACGGGTTAAACGCAATGGCGAATTCACCAATGTAGCGTGCACCTTCATCCGTGTCCAATATTTCCGTTAGCTTGTCCGTATAGTTAGCGGACGCCTCGACAATCCTTCCTTCCCGAAAAGTAAACCGGATGTTTTCAAACGTCGTGCCTTTGAAATTGCTGGGCGTATTGTAGCTGATCGTCCCGTGAATCGAGTCGCGCACGGGAGAGGTGTACACTTCGCCATCGGGAATGTTTCGTTTGCCTACCGCTGTCCGCGTCCCGATCCCTTTGATCGAAAACGTCAAGTCTGTCCCTGGTCCGACGATGCGCACCTTGTCCGTTTTGTCCATGAGGTCGTACAACGGCTGGCACGCTTCGGCCATTTTCCGATAATCGAGTGAACATACGTTGAAATAAAAATCTTCAAATGCATCTGTCGTCATGTTGGCCTTTTGAGCAAGGGCCGAGGTCGGGTAGTTAATGCGCAGTCCTGTAATTTGATTGTCGACATGATGGAAAATGGAATCATACGCTTCTGCGTACAGACGGTATTTCTCCTGCGGAACATCCTTCATCTCACTGTCATTTGTCTCGCCATGAATGCCGATATAGCCTTGGATGCCAAACCACAGGTCCTTTTCCAACTGCACGGTCTGGGCAAGCTGCTCTTCGGTTAGCCCTTTCAACCATTCCCGCTGGACTTTTGGCCGTACAAAGCGGAGGTGGGGATACGCTCCCTTCGCATACAGCCGCTTCACCAACTCCATTGCCAGTGCTTCTCCTTCATCCACGACCATGATCATAATATGCTGTTTGGCTTGCACATCCAGGCTGTACGAAATTAAGTTGTCGGCTATTTTGCTTAGTCTCTCATCTCTCATCCGTCACGCGTCCTTTCCGGTTTGTGATTGCTCTTCCAGCATAACGCGCGTTTGTCAGAGGATTATCATCGGAAAAATCGTGATCCCACTGTTGTGGTCGGGAGAAGCACTGTCACATGTTTTCCAGTCGCCTATATCCTCTCTTCGTTCGGGCGGTCTCCTTCCAAACATGTGACAGTGCTTCCGGACAGCTGTGGATGATTTCGTGCTTTTTAGGCGTCTTGCAAGTTTGTACAAAGAAGTTCTTGAGATCATTGTACTGCATTCACCTTCTAAGATTTGAGAAGCTGCGTAGAAGAAGCGAATTTCCAGTCCAAGCGCCTCTGGAGCCCACCCTAGCGTAGGAAAAAATGGCGGGGAATTTCAGCTTCACTTATGGAACCCTTCCTCGAAACTTCTACGTTTGAAGCGCTCCCGCCATTTATTCCGAAGCGGACAGTCATACTTCTTGCGGGGCGTAGGCCGAAGCGTAGACTGGAAATTCGCTTCTTCCCCACTACAGCCCCATTCCATACAAAAAAGCGATGCTAAGGAACTTGCCCTGCACCGCTTCTCCATCATTCACTTTCCTAACCGCCTGTGCTGGACATCTTCCACACACTGACTGATCCTGGCGAGTACAAAGGCGATGACGACCGAGAATATCACAATGCCGTAAAAGCCGGCTCCGATCCCGATACCAATCCCTCCGGCGAAAAAGATCATGGCTGCGGACGTCAATCCTTTTACTTTCAAGCCGTCCTTCAAGATGACGCCTGCTCCTAAAAAGCCAAGACCTGTGACAATCTGTGCAGCCAAGCGCATCGGGTCCATCATCGTTCCGTTACCAGGCGCACTGTATAGCTTGGTGCTGTAAATGGAAACGAGTGTGATGAGCGTGCAGGCTACGGACACGTACATGTACGTTTTTAGCCCGGCAGGCTTGTTTCTGTGCGAACGATCCCACCCGATGAACAAACCGAGAATCGCACTCACCACTACCCGCACATACATTTCCAAGTCGTACTGCACATACAACCCTTGTAAAAGCTCCATCCTTGTCACCTTCTTATAGCGATAGAGACATGATATGTGCAATTTTGAAAAATAGACCGCCTTTTTTTAAAGCTTACTTCCTTTAAACTATGTAAACAAAAAAGCGGACGCCTGTTAACCGTCCGCTTGTAGCTTGTACGACTATTCTATTGTTTTAAAGTAAAGCACGGTGTCGTGATAGCTGCCGTCATCCGATCGGGCAAACTCCGGAACGCGTCCAGCTTCTTGGTATCCCATCGACAGATACAACTGGTTGGTTTCGACGATGACATCTACCTGTACAGCTACCCAAATTTTCACATGTTCATGGGGCACCAAAGTCCAATAGGCCCGTGCTTCTTCTAGCTGCATAGGCGGTAAAAAGCCAAGGGAAGCCCCATCCTCCACAACATCGATCAGCAACTGGGACAGCTGATGTAGTTCTTCCTCTGAAAACTCGATTCCTTCCCGATAACAAAGGCTACCTCATAAGAGCCCCTCCGTATTTGTAGAAGATTTTTCTTCCTTGTTACACTATAACGGAGAAACCAAATTCATGTAAGATAATCTAACATCACTCTATCAAGGTCGATATCCATACATACTGAAAACAAACAGCAAGCATAGATAGATAATCGCTGCGGGTACAATGGTAAGAGAAATGAGAAACCGTTTCTTCACACTGTTGGCATTTCGGAACAGCCAAAAGTAGATGAACAGCAGGATGAGGAGAAATGGGACAAAATAAAAACCAAGCATGAGTCCCACCCAATCCGAGTTGGTTTCCCAGAACTGCTCCGGCACGGGCACCCGATGATACTCACTATATATCTGTTCTTTACGTGAGATAAATAGATAAGATAGCACGAGGTAGTAACCAAATATAACGAATTTCAGCAAAGGCTTGATCTGCTTTGCGGCGAGTGTTATCGAAAAAATGATACCTAGGATAAACCATACTGCCATGTACTCCATCTGGATCCCTCCTACGAAGGATTATAGGGATCAGTTCTCTTGGAGATAAGTACCAACTTTTTTTGGTACCTCACCCTTACGTGATTGCAAGAGTCGACAAAATTTGGAATACTTCCTATAATAGACTTGTCAAACACACGGTATGCGAGTATCTTTGCAATAGAACGCTTACTATCTGTAGGAGATGGTCACGATAACGTACGCTCTTTCGTTTTTCCTGTCGTTTTGTATCGTTATGGTGCTGATTCCGCCTCTGGCTAAATTGGCATTTCGCCTTGATTTTGTGGACAAGCCACGTAAAGACGTGGAAAGAAAAATTCACCGGGAGCCGATCCCATTGACAGCCAGCTACGCTATTTTTGTTGGCTTTGCTGCATCGTTTTTGCTCTTCTCGAAAGAATCGACTGGGCAAACGATTGCTGTTCTGTCAGGCTCATTACTGCTGCTGATTATCGGTACCATTGATGACTGGTACAAGACCCAAGGCAAGGATTTTTCCGCCCTGCCCAAGCTGATCGTCCAAGTATCGGCCGCCGTAATTGTCTATCTGTCGGGTATTACTTTTTCCGGCTTTTACAATCCATTGAGTGGCGAATACATATTGCTCCCGGAATGGTTGCAGTTCGTCCTGACCATCCTGTGGATTTTCGGAGTAACGACGGTCATCAATTTTTCGGATGGCATGGACGGCTTGGCTGGAGGGCTTTCTGCGATCTCCGCAGGCACGCTCTTCGTAGTCGCTTTAGTAAAAGGACAAAGCACATCTGCGATTATGGCGATCAGTCTGATCGGTGTTGCCTTGGCTTATCTGCGATACAACAAGCCACCGGCCAAAATTTTCATGGGAGATGCAGGCGCGACCTTCCTCGGTTTTATCTTGGCGGTTATCGCGTTGGATGGTGCCTTTAAGCAGGCAACGGTTCTCTCCTTGTTCATTCCGATTTTAGCACTTGGTGTGCCGATTTTTGACAATCTGTTTGTAGTGACCAAACGCTTCCTGCAAGGAAAGCCGATCTACCAAGCAGATGCCAGCCAGGTTCATTATCGCCTGCTGCGTTCTGGACTCAATCCAAAACAGGTCGTCACCTTCCTGTGCTTGATCAGCGTTTGCTTTAGTCTGACGTCCATTATCCTGCTCCTGCTCGGAGTATAGTTATTATCGGTCACAATGAAAAATGCCGCTCGGGTCTAATCCCTGCGGCATTTTTTTATGAGCGATTACGCAAAGTCTCTCTTTGCTGTCGTGGTCGTCTGGAACGTTTGAAAGCCTGTCCGTTCGTACAACACAATCGCGGGTTCGTTATGGGTACCCGTGACGAGATGCGGCTGCAAGCCCTTTTCCAGCGTCCGGTTCACAAAAAAGCGGACAAGCTCTTTGCCGTAGCCTTTGCCTTGATGCACGGGATCTACAAATACATCGTAGACTTCGCCGTGCCCTGTGATGATCAAAGACCCTACAAATACTCCCTCATGCTCGAATAAGTAAATATCTTCTCTCATATCGTTTAGGATCCATTTCTTCCATGCGTTCATCGTTTTCTCAGGATAGTCTGCCAAACGGTATGGTTGAAGATCGATACCTTTACGTACCTCATAGTAAGCGTCACTCTGCGCTTGGATGTACATATCCATATCGGACTCCGAGAATTTTCGTACGTCGAGTGTCGGTTCCGGCCCGATCTCCCCTGTGTATTTCATCAGATGATGTCCCCAGATAGAAGCAAAGCCTCTCTTGGCAAAAAAGTCGGCTCCCTGCCCGTGGTCTACCCGATAGGTAGCCATGACTGCCCTCGGCTTCTCCTCGTGCTGTTGCAATTCCAGCCACAGCTTATCGAGCAGCCGCGAGCCGATTCCTCGCTTTCGATGGTCTGGTCGTGTATAGACGTATATTTCTGCTGTCCCGTCTTCGCCGGAGGAGTTCAAATCATATGTGCCACAGCCGATGATTTGATTGTTTTCCTCCCAGATGTAAACCGTAGCTTTTTCCACGATATCGTCAATCTCTTCGGTCCTCCAAAGCATGCCTTCGCCAATCATCGTGACGATTGTCTCTTTGTCTTTTGATTGTGCTTGTCGTATCATCCACGCTCTCCTCCATTCTCTCCCATTAGCTCTGTTGAACGGTTGCTGCTTCTGCGGCTTTTTCCAAATTCTTGCGATGCTGCAAGCAAGCCTCGCACCTTCTGCTTTTTCGCCCGAAAGCCGTGTAATATTTGCTCTTTTTGCAAGACCGGCACGTAATGTACAACGAGCTCGACAAATTGTAGTTCTCTTCTGGCGTGTTTTCTTTCAAGTGTACCGTCTTGTTGTATTTGATCAGCAAATGAGCTGTGTGGATAGCATCGACCAAGGCCGAGTGCAGCCTGCCCTCCTGCATGATTCCTGCCGTATCGATCGCTTCTTTCAGACTCATCTGTTTGCGATCAGCCAAAAGCATGCTAATTGGCGGCTGGATGTCGTTGTAATTGCGCATCCAGTTGAAGTCCAAACCGAAACGCGCACCATGCTCGATCATCAGCCGCTTGTCGTCTTGCCCCCATGTGCACAGGTAGTATTCAGAATCGTTGCCAATCCACTTCATAAATTCTGCGAATGCCCGGCGAAACGGGATAAAGGTTGGCATGTTCTCTTTATCGAGACCGATGAACTTGCGCGTTCTCTCCGAGATTCTGCGTTCAATGGCCGGAAAGGTATAGCGTTGAAAGGTGTCGACCTCCACGCCATTTTTCCCGGGTACGACTTTTGCCGCTCCGATCTCAATAATTTCCGGGATCTTGTCTCTCTGATAAGTCAGTGTCGTTTCAAGGTCAAAAACAATGATCTGCAAGCGTAATCACATCCTGTATGTATTGTCTCTATTATGACTTGGATCGGGCATAGAAAGCAAAAAAAAGACAAAAGTGGCTGCTTGGTTGAAACAAAACAAGGATAAGAACCCGTCAGGATTCCTATCCTTATTTAACCTTTTATGCTAGCGCTTTTGTGGATTCCCTCGTCAACTGACGCAATCCGTAACTCATCCTCACTATTTGCCCGTCTTCATTCCGGAAAAACTCAACCCAGGGGATGGAGTCTCTTTTTTGGAAAATGAAGCTGTCTTTTTGTACCGGGACCAGTGGGTACGATAGACCATCTACCTCCAAGAATAATCTACCATCGCTTTTGACTATCGATGCGCTTACCCATTCCTGCGAAGAGTAGCGCCCCTCGTACAGTGACAGCTGCTCATCTGCGACTTCGTATGGATCATAGGCATACAACGGAGCTCCGGCTGGCCTTGCAAAATAACTGTTCAAAAAGCCGAGGACCAACTCTCGAACGCTCACGCCATCGAGATTGACCAGAATCACGCCCGTAATCCCTTGATCCGGAACCGAGAAAATGTGCGAGCTGATTCCCTTCAGCGACCCGCCATGCTCTACCAGCAAGCCATCTGGAAAGGCAGGCGAGACCATCAGACCATAGCCATAGGAGCGGTGCCCGTCCATACGAGCAAAGGGAGTGAGCATCTGCCTGACGCTATCGGCAGACAGAATCGGTGTCGGTTTACCCGCTGCCCCCAAACGAAAGATTTCCAAATAAGCGAGTAGATCATTCACAGTCGATTTAAGGAAACCGGCTGCCCGCATCGCTGGGGCATCGTGCCAGATGGGTGCTGCAATGATTTGATTTTCGTCATCGATTCTTTTGTTGGTATACAAAACCGTGACGTCATCCTGGTCAGCCAACTCATCCACGGAGAAAACGGTTCTGTTCATACCCAGCGGCCGCAAAATATGCGTCGCAACGTAGTTTTCATACGTCTGGTTGCTGACCCGTTCAATAATCGCCCCCAAAAGCCCATACGCGTCGTTGTTGTAGCTAAAAGCTCCTCCTGGCTCTGAGAGCGGCTTCCCTTCGAATCCAGCAATGGCTTCCATGACTTCTTCGTACGTATTCAGGTAAGGCACTGTCTTCAGTTCTTCCTCTGCCTTGGTTCCAATGACAGCAGGATCATTCTCCATACTCCGCCTCATTGCGCCGTCTAAGTAAGGCATGGGCGCTATTCCAGGCGTATGTGTCATGAAGTGATGAATCGTCATGCGTGCTGTCAGCTCGTGATCGCCGGCCCGAAACTCAGGCAAATATTTCACGACCGGATCGTGGACAGACAGCTTGCCTGCCTCCTGCAGCTGCATGATCGCAACGCAGGTAAACGATTTGGTGATGGATGCGATGCCAAAAACCGTGTCGAGGGAAAGTGGTAGCTGCTGTTCTCTGTCACGAAAACCAAATGTCCCTTCGTACAAAAGCTCACCATCACGCGCAACAGCAATAGCTGCACCCGGAGCCTTTCCCTCGTCCAGCAGCTGCTGTGCATACGAGTGGAACTGTTCCTTCCATGTCGTCATTTTCATCAACTCCCTATCGCTTGCTCATAAATCGCTTTTGCAACACGGGCGATGGTAAGTTCTGCGGCTTCTGTGTCAGTCACACCACGTGAAAGTGCCGTGATCGCAATCATTCCTTTTCCTTCGGGCAAATAAATGATGCCAGCATCATTGACGACTGCATTGACGGTCCCTGTCTTATGGGCGACCTTTGTTCCTTCTGGCAACAAGTACGGCAGACGGCTGTTGTAATGCTGACGCCGCATGATGTCTTGCATCAGCTCGCAGGAGGTCTCCGTGAGAATTTCTTTTCGCGCAATCATGATAAGCAGGCGGTTCAGCTCGGCTGGTGTCGCTACGTTATTATCACAGGTAGGCATCGAAACATCGTGAATCAATTCGTAATTGCCTGACTCTTCTCGTCGCATGAATTCATCAAACCCTGCCTGCGAAGGAGTAGGCTCGTTCATACCCACACAGTGGTTGAGGAGCTCCCAGCAATTATGCCGCAAATGAATCTGCGAAAGTCCCAGTTCATGCATGTGCTTATTCACCTTGTCGATGCCGCCGATTAGTTCGAGGATTTGGTCTGTCGCATAGTTATCGCTAACAATCGTCATCAGTGTCGCCAAGTCTTTGACTGTTAAGGCCGCTCCCGCATCCAGCTCTTGCAGAATGCCTGACCCCGGCACGCGATCCTCCCATTTTAGTGTCACACGCTGATCGAGGCGGATTCGTCCTGCTTCCACCTCGCTCATCAAGGTGACCATGATCGGAATTTTGAATGCACTCGCCAGTTGAAACAACTCTTCATCCAGATGCCCCGCTGTCTCTCCCGTTTCCACATGCACAGCTGCGATTCCAAAAATACCGGGCGCTTCCTTCAATTCATTTTCTACTGCTTGCTGCCATGTCATGAAAATTCCTCCCCCATCGCTTTTCGAAACGGCCCACACGCGGATTATTGTGTCGGCCATTTCTTTTCAGCGCTATTGTTCTTTGTATCCCCATTTAAAGTCAATGTAGCCCAACGGATCTACTGTGATGCCTTTTACTTTTTCATTTTGTACCCATGAATTGACGCTAGAGTACACACCTGTGACCGGCATTTCTTCCATCAAGATGCTCTCTGCTTCGACCAGATACTGATTGCGTTTGGTCTCATCCGGCTCAGCGTATGCCTTCTTCACCAGCTCTACGTATTTTTCGCTAAACCAGAAGGTAGAGTTATTGGAGCTGTTCTTCTCCATCATCAGCTCCAGGAAGTTGACGGAGTCATTGTAATCACCCGTCCAGCCTGTTCGGGAAATCATGTACTTCCCTTGCTCCTGATCGTTAAACATGACCTTCAATTCTTTGTTGATCAGCTTGACGTCCACACCGAGAGCTTGCTTCCATTGAGCCTGCAACGCTTCAGCAATCTTCTTATTGAGATCGGAGGTGTTGTAGAGATAGGTGATTTCGGGCAGCTTAGTGATACCCGCCTCCTTCATTCCTTCTGCCAATAACTGTTTCGCTGTCTCCACATCGTTATCCTTGAAATATCCTTCTGGCTTCAGGGAGGCGGAAAATGGGACGAAGCCCATCAAAGGAGTCTGTCCGGCCTGACCGATGTTTTCTGCGATGTCACTGCGGTTGATCGCGTAGGCAAACGCTTTGCGGATTTTGCTATTCGTAAAGGGTGGCTTCTCTGTCTGGAACAACAGATAGTAGCTGGTGGCACGTTTCATGGTTTGCAGCTTGCCTTCGTCGCGCAACGGCCCAATGGCATCCGCAGGCAGACCGCTAATCGGGCCGCCAGCCCAATCCAGCTCACCGCTATTGAACAGCTCCAGCTCGGTATTCGTATCTTCAATCATAGAAAACTCGATTTCGTTAAACTTCACAACGTCTTTGTCCCAATAGTGCTCGTTTTTGGCTAGCTCAATCTTGTTTTTATGCTGCCAATTCACCAGCTTGAACGGCCCATTGGTCACGATGGACTCGGGCTTTTTCGCCCAATCGGGATTAGCTCCTACCACCTTTTGATTGACCGGATAGTAGAAGGTCGCAAGTGTCAGGAAGTAAGGAGTAGGGTTTTCCAAGGTGACTTGCAGTTTCTTGTCATCGACGACCTTGATGCCGACATCCTCCGCTTTCGCCTTTCCTTCGTAAAAGGCGCGGGCATTTTTGATCGGATAATACTTGTAGGCGGAGCCACTGGCAGTCTTCGGATTGAGCACGCGCATCCAGCCAAAGGCGAAGTCTTGAGCCGTAACCGGGTCGCCATTGCTCCATTTGCTGTCGCGCAAAGTAAAGGTATACACCTTTTTGTCCGCTGATACTTGAATGTCGGATGCAACGGAATTGACTGGCTTGCCATCCTTGTTCAATCGAACAAGCCCGTCGTACAAAGAACGGATGAAGGCACCGGAAATCACATCGTTAGACATGCCTGAATCAAGTGTTTCAGGTTCTGCGGCATTCATGCGCAAGGTCTGCTCTGCCGCAGGCTGCGCAGTTGCCTGCTGTACTGGTGCTGGTTGCTGCTGGTTGTCTGGTGCGGTTTGAGTCGGCGTATTGCCGTTGCTACAGCCTGCAAATAGCCCCGTAAGCAAAACGAAGAGACTTGTTATGACAACTGGTCTTTTCATGCTGTACCCCCTGTTTGAGTCGGATAACGGATTATTGAATAAATATTCTGCAAATTTTATGCCATCCATGTTTTCCGTTGTTCTTTTGTTGGTTTTATTCAGTGCTGAATACTTTTACCCGAATCGGTCCAGCAGGTTTCTACCAATAGTCTCTGTCACGCAAAAAAGAAGTATTCATCCTTGAATACTCAGGCTGTCGAGAAAGTCGACAGCCATTTTTATTTTACTTAATTTTAAGGCGACACCGCGTTAATTTGTTATAATTCTTATAATTACATTTTATAGTAGGTGATAATTGTGCTTACCTCGAATGATAAAAATCCGCAAATGCATTACGAATTTGTGTGCCTTGATGAATTGGTCCCAGAGGACCATTTATTAAGGGTCATCCAGAAACATATAGATTTCTCCTTCATCCGAGAAAAAGTACGTCAATATTATTGCGAGGATAACGGTAGACCTTCGATTGATCCTATTGTTTTATTTAAAATGATTTTCATTGGATACCTTTACGGTATCCGCTCAGAGAGGCAGCTCGAAAAAGAAATCCAGACTAACATCGCCTATCGTTGGTTTCTTGGCCTTTCTTTAACAGATCGAGTTCCAGATCACACAACAATCAGTTGGAATCGTCGAACCCGTTTTAAAAATACAAATGTTTTTCAGGAGATTTTTGATGAAATTGTGCGCTTGGCGATTCAGCATCGAATGGTCGCTGGACGTGTATTGATAAGTGATTCCACGCATCTTAAAGCAAATGCGAATAAACGAAAATTTAAGAAGCATGTCATCGAGAAATCGAGTCGTGCCTATCTCAAAGATTTAGAGGTAGCAATTAATGAAGACCGTGAGGTACATGGAAAAAAGGATTGAAGCCTAGAGAGGGTGTGAAGGAAGAAAAGGAAATCAAGGTGAGTACCACTGATCCGGAAAGTGGCTACATGGTTCGAGACAGCAAGCCCGAAGGCTTTTTCTATCTCGATCACCGGACTGTCGATCATAAGTACAATATTATTACCGATGTCCATGTCACTGCTGGCAATGTCCATGATTCCGTTCCTTACATAGATAGGCTGAATCTCCAAATCGAGAAGTTTGGGTTTAAGGATACAATTGAAGCTATTGCATTAGATGCTGGTTATTTAACTACTCCAATCTGCAAGGCACTTCACGATATAAATGTATTTGCTGTCATCGGTCATCGTGCCTTTACACCTGTTAAAGGTCTTTTTGCTAAATGGCGCTTTAAATATGATCTGGAGTGCGATGTGTACACATGTCCTCAAAAACATACGCTTACTTATTCGACTACCGATCGAAACGGATACAGGATGTATAAGTCCAATAAAGAAATATGTAAAACTTGTCCAAGGCTTTCTGAGTGTACCCGATCTAAAAATCACCAAAAGGTGATAAGTAGGCACGTTTGGGAAGAGAGTAAGGAATGGGTTCGACAGAACCGTTTAAGTAAATCGGGGAAATATTTATATAGATTAAGATACCAAACCATAGAGCGAAGCTTTGCAGATGCTAAAGAACTGCATGGGCTTCGCTATTGTAGGTTACGCGGACGTGAAAATGTCCAAGAGCAGGTATTGATGACAGCAACAGTACAAAACATTAAAAGGATAGCACTACACCTAGCGAAAGCAAGTTAGGTGAAGGCTATCCTTTTTTCAGCACTTCGTGCTGGAACAATACCAAAAAGAAATCCCCAAAAGGGGGTTTCTCTTCAGTCTGAGTATTCATCCTTGAATACTTCTATTCATTCGCGCATATTCTACTGTCCTCTCTAGCTTATCGCTGGTTCATACATAGCTACCGCATCACATGACCTTCGGCAAAAAACGATCGGGACGTGCTTTTGCTTCGCCAGCTTCTTTATATTTTTACTCAAGCTGTGACTCACGAAGTTAATAAAGACAAGAACAAGCTCCGTATCCGAAGGAATCGTTGCCTTCACATCGGATTTTTTTCGACCTGATACGTGATAGACATTCTGGAACCCTTTGTTCTGCAACAAGCTCTCGATTTCTGCTACCCGATCTCCTCCTACCACAAGAACGCCTGCCATAGTCCTTCCTCCTCTCTTTTTCCACGCCTACTTGTCTATTTTCCGGTACGCGCTTGCGAAAGCTTTGCCTCGGGCTTTTCTGCCGGGAGTCTGTATTTTTCCGTTCGCTCAATCTGAACAACCTGTGAATCGTGAACCACAATATGTATGGAGCCGTATTCCAGACCATCCAGTGCGCGTGCTATTTTTTCTAATAAGAAATTGTCTAGGGGAATCTCATTCTTTGCCATGTGGATCACCCTCCTGTTTGATCGAAAATCAATATATACTATTCCTACCCATTTAGTGTGTTTTATAGTCTGATAATACCTCTTGATCCCCTTTACTGTCAATGTCAAACAGTTTGGGAAGCAAGAGGCTTTTCTCACCTCATTTTCCTTCGATTGACGAAAAGCTCCCTGCGCAACTAGACAGCTTGGTTGTCTTTGTCCTCGCAGGAGCTTTCGTTCCCCCGTTGATTCCCGTTACACCAAGTGACAGGCGACAAATCTGTCGGTGTTCACTTCGCGAAAAGCAGGCACTTCCTTTCGGCAAATGTCTTTCACATACGGGCAGCGCGTGTGGAATTTGCACCCCGCCGGAGGATTCGCCGGACTTGGCATGTCTCCCTGGAGGACGATGCGTTCGCGCTTTTTCTTTGGGATCGGAAGTGGCACAGAGGAGAGCAATGCTTTGGTGTACGGATGGAGCGGCTCCAAAAACAATTCATCGCGAGGTGCCAGCTCCAGCAATGACCCCAAATACATGACGCCGATCCTCGTGCACAGATGCTCCACGACGCTCAAATCATGCGAAATGAATAAGTACGTCAGCTTCCTTTTCTCCTGCAACTCTGCAAACAAATTGATGATTTGCGCTTGGATCGACACATCCAGAGCAGATACTGGCTCATCCGCGACGATAAAATCAGGGTTCATCATAATGGCCCGTGCGATACCGATCCGTTGACGCTGCCCCCCCGAGAACTCATGCGGATACCGTTCGACATGATACGGTGCCAATCCACATAAAGCCATGACCTCTAAGACTCTTTCTCTGACCTCCGCTTGTGGGAGCAGCCCATGATCAAGCAGCGCTTCCCCCAGTGCTTCTCCGATTCGAACGCGTGGATTCAGCGAGCTGTACGGATCTTGAAAAATGTATTGCATCTGCGGGCGCAAAGCTCGGAGCTCTTGGCGATTCAAGGCGTGGACATCGATCCCTTGGAAGCGAACTTCTCCCTCTGTCTTTTCCAAAAGGCGCAGGATGGTGCGACCTGTCGTGCTTTTCCCACTGCCGGACTCACCGACAAGCCCAAACGTCTCCCCTTTTCGGATGGAAAAGCTGATGTCATCCACCGCTTTTACATGGCCGATCGTCCTACCTAAAAGCCCTCCAGTAATCGGGTAATATTTTTTCAACTGGCGCACTTCCAGCAAATTACTGTCCACGGGCTATCTCCTCCTCATATAACCAGCACGCGACCTTTCTGCCGTCTCCCCCATCACGCAAAGGCGGCTGCTTCACTCGGCAAATGTCCAAGCACTGATCGCACCGGTCATGAAAATAGCACGATTCACCGAGTGTCGTCGGATTCGGCACTTGACCGGGGATGGAATACAGCTTGGATCTGCGTTGATTCAACACAGGCTTGGAGCGAAGCAAGCCTTGTGTATACGGGTGCTTCGGCTCCTCGAACAGCTCAACGACAGGAGACACCTCTACCACTTTCCCTGCGTACATCACGACCACATGATCGGCCATTTCCGCTACGACACCCAGATCATGCGTGATAAAAAGAATCGCAGTTTGGGCTTCTTCCTTGATTTTGCGCAGCAGATCAAGAATTTGCGCCTGAATGGTCACATCCAAAGCAGTCGTCGGTTCATCAGCGATCAATAGACGCGGATTGCAGGATATGGCGATGGCAATCATAATGCGTTGCAGCATGCCCCCGCTCAATTCATGGGGGTACGATTTGGCGATTTCTTTTGCCCGTGGGATTCCGACTAGCTCGATCAGCTCAATGGCTCGCGCTTGGGCTGCTTTTTTGCTTAGGCCCTGATGCTCCATGATCGGCTCCATGATCTGCTCACCGATGGTCAGTACGGGATTGAGTGACGACATCGGCTCCTGGAAAATCATCGCCAGCTCATTGCCACGGAGCTTTCGCATTTCTTCTTTGCTCACTTTTCGCAGATCACGGCCTGCAAACCATATCTCACCCGAAACGATACTGCCTACCGCCTCTGGGATTAGTCTCATCAATGACATGGCTGCCGCACTTTTGCCGCAGCCCGACTCGCCTACGATGCATACGGTCTCTCCTTCATGGACGCGCAGATCGAGGGCATCGACTGCTTTGACCACGCCTTGTTCGGACTTGAAGTAGGTGCTTAAATTTTGGATTTCGACTAAAGCATTCATGCTTGGCTCACCTGCCTTTTCGTGTATAGGAGAAGCTGTAGTGGAGGGGAGAAGTGATTTCCAGTCTACGCTTCGGCCTACGCCCCGCAAGGGGTATCACTGTCCACTTTGAAAAAAATGTCGGGAGCGCTTCAAACGTCGAAGTTTCGAGGAAGTATTTCATAAGTGAAGCTGAAATTCCCTGCCATTTTTTTCAAAGCTGGGATGGGCTCCAGAGGCGCTTGGACTGGAAATCACTTCTCCCTGCGCAACTTCAGTTTTTTCTTGAAAGAAGGTTCAAGAAGTTATGAATCACTCAAGAACATGCATCAACGCTGCTGCTTCGGGTCTAAAGCATCCCGCAGTCCATCCCCCAGCAAATTAATCGAGATGACAGTAGCGAAAATAGCAATCCCCGGAGGAACCCACAGCCACGGTCTTTTCTGAAAATCGATCAACGTGTTTGCCGCATCCATCATATTGCCCCATGTCGGCGTTGGCGGGACGACTCCGAGGCCGAAGTACGATAATACAGATTCGCTCAGGATCGCACCTCCGACGTTCAAGGTGGCAACTACAATTAAAAGTGGTGTCAGATTGGGCAGCAAATGGAAGAATAGCTTGCGTCTGTCGCGCAGACCGAGTACTTCTGCTGCTTGCATGAATTCACTTTCACGCAGGGTGAGCATCTGGCTGCGGACCATTCGTGCCAAGCCGGGCCAGCCGATCAGGCTCAGCATGACCATGACGATGTAAATGCGGTAGTCGGTCGGGATTTTCCACTCGGAGAGGACTGCACCCATAATAAACAAGAGCGGCAGACCAGGAATGGTCATGAGCACGTCTGCTATACGCATGATCACTTGATCAACCCACCCGCGGTAAAAGCCAGCCAGTGCACCGAGAAGGGCGCCAATGGAAACAGAGAGCACCATAGAAGCGATGCCTACTGTCAATGAGATTCGGCCAGCCTGCATCAACCGCGTCAAAATGTCTCTGCCCAAGCTGTCCGTCCCGAGCCAATGGGAGAAGCTTGGCTGCTTGTTGATCATGGTCGTATTAATCTTGCCGGATGCGTACGGAGAAAAAAACGGACCGATGAAGCATACCGCTACCATGACGAGTAAAAACACAAGTCCAGCCATGGCCAGACGCTTCTTTTTCAGGCGCAAAAACGCCTCGTGCCACAAGGAAGAACGCGACGCTACCTGCTTTCGTCTCGTCACCTCCGCTACTTCACTTACCGTTGATGCCATCGTTCTCCCCCCTATTTCAACCGAACCCGCGGGTCAGCCACTCTGTACAGCAAATCAGCAGATAAGTTTCCGATGACGGTGAGAATCGCCAGGAACATCGTAAAGCCCATCAAGAGCGGGTAGTCCCGTACAGAAAACGCCTGCATGTACAACTGTCCGACACCGGGCCAGTTAAAGATTTTTTCCGTGATGATCGCCCCACCAAACAGAGCTGGCAGCTCAAAGCCTAGCAGTGTAATGGCAGGCAGGAGCGCATTGCGCAGCGCGTGCTTGTGCAGGACGACTTTTTCCTTCAGTCCTTTTGCCCGGGCCGTGCGCACGAAGTCTTGTTGAATGACCTCCAGCATGTTCGTGCGGAAATAGCGGGTCAGCGTCCCGACGCTAAGCAAAGTCAGCACCGTCACAGGCAAAAACATATGTTGAACCACGTCCCACGCATAGGTGAGCCCTGTTTCCTTACTGCCGATCATCATCATGCCCCCTGCGGGAAACAGCTTGGCATCGACGGCAAACAACTTGATAAACAGCAGTCCAACGAAAAAGACAGGCAGCGACATCGCAGCAAAAACACCGATCGTCACGAGGGCATCGAACCAGGAATGCTGCCTTGCAGCAGACAGAACTCCGATTGAGATCGCGATCAGCCATGTAAAAAAGGTGGAGGTAATCGCGAGCAAAAACGAATTCCAGATGTAATCGTTCAACAACGACATCACTGGCTGCTGGTACTGCAGGGAGTAGCCAAAATCGCCTTGGAAGGCGTTTTTCATCCAGATGAAATACCGTTCGACGACAGGCTTATCCAGCCCGTACATCACTTTTAGCTCCAGCTTTCGTTCGGCTGTCAGCTTAAGACTCGTATCGACGAAATCACCGGGCGTTAGGGCATACAGGAAAAAAATCAAAATGGATGCGCCGAAGAGCGTCAACGCCATGTAAAAGACCCTTTTCAGGAAGTAGGACGTCATCGTTGGCCTCCTTTCATGCTTGGGGAAAAAAGAAAGCCCAGCCCCAGGGCCGGGCACAACATTCGTGAGTCAGTTACTCGAATTTGTTACTCGATTTTGATGCCAGGCAGGCTGGTCGAAATGCCCGTGAACGGATTCGGCTCCAAGCCCTTGATCTTGCCGTTGTGCGCAGACAAAATTTTGCGGTAGCCGAGGAAGATGTACGGTGGGTCATCGCTCAACTCTTTGTACAGGTCTTTGTAGATGGCTTTGCGCTTCTCGATGTCCAGCGTAGATAGACCTGCTTCCAGCAATTCGTCTACTTTGGCATTGGAGTAGCCATTCGTTCCGGTAAATCCGCTCTTGCCCTTTTTCGTCGAGAAAGCGTCTACACCGTCATCTGGATCGATCAGCATCGTGGTTGAGAACGAAGCGAGGTCGTGATCGCCTTTTTCCGTCCGTGCCAATACGGCGTTGTAGTCCATCATTTCTGCTTCAAACTGGATGCCCAGCTCTTTGTAGTTTTCTTTGGCAATCGGGATCAGAACTTCTCCCAGCTTTCCTTTTGTCGTGTAGTAATGCACGATCAGCTTTTGTCCGTCTTTTTCACGGATACCATCCGCGCCCGGCTTCCAGCCCGCTTCATCCAGGAGCTGCTTCGCCTTTTCCGGATTGTACGCGTATGGATTGACATCATCCGTATAAGCCCACGAAACAGGGCTGATTGGTACATTGGCGACTTGCGCGTATCCTTGGTAGGTCAAGTCGAGAATCTTTTGGCGATCCAGTCCGTAGATGAAAGCTTGGCGGACGCGCTTGTCTTTGAAAAACGGCTTGGAATGATTGAACTTGATGTATGAATAGGCGCTGGATGTGTACAAATTGATATTCACGTATCCCAGCTGTTGCAGTTGCTCAATGTTATCCGAGTTGACCGTAAAGGAGTTGTAGTCCATTTCCCCCGTCTGGATAAACTGCAGAGCGTCGCCCTCGGTCGTCTTGTAGATAAAGTGCTCAATTTGCGGCTTGCCCGCGTAATAGTGCTCGTTTGCAAGATAGCGGACTTCTTGACCAGGAATGTACGCCTCGAATTTGTAAGGACCAGCTCCCAAAGGCTTGCCGTGCAAGGTGCGGAGGTACTCCAGATTGCCTGGTTTGTACTCCTTGCCGTAGTATGCCTTAGAGAGCACCTGCCCGCCTAACAGGACAAGAGACTTGGCGTTCACTTTTTCCGTCGTGATCTGGATCGTCTGTGGATCAATCACCTTAATCCCTTCGATCGTGTTCGCTTTGCCTTCCTTGTATTCACGACCACCCTTGATACTTGCTACGAAAATGTCCGTTTCGCCATCGTACGTTTTGTCGTGCAGAATCGTCAGTGTAAAGGCGACATCCTCTGCCGTCAGCGGTGAACCATCGCTGAATTTCAGATTCGGTCTCAGGTGGAACGTATACGTGAGCTGGTCAGGTGATACGTCCCATTTTTCCGCGAGCTTGGGTACCGGCTTTCCTGTCGCATCGACATCCACCAGTGATTCGAAGATCGCTGAGGAGACGTTGCCATCGTAACCGTTGTGATAAAAAAACGGGTTAAACACGCCGCCTGGCTCCGTCAGTCCCGCAATGAATGTATCAGTCCTTTTGGCTGCTGCTTCCGGCAGCTTGGATACATCCGTGGCCAAATTGATGCCGTCTTTTATGTCTTGCACGTTGCTGGCAGCAGGTGCTGATGCTTCTGTCGACGGAGTCGCCGTTTGTGTCGAGGTAGCTGGCGTACTGCCTTCAGAGCTGCATCCTGTGACCAGTAGCGTCCCTAGCAGTAAAGTTGCAATGATTTGCGAAAGCCTTTTTCTCATGGTGATCCTCCTTCATATCCACTCACTTAAGTGAAACCGTTCCTCCGGTGGTCCGGTCGGATCAAAAGATAATAACATATAATTCTTACCTGTTTACTATGAATTAAATTATAGGTATCTACACCTGATCAAGTCAACATTTTTTTCCAAACAAAACGGTCATGACCGTTTTGTTGACCGCAAGCGGTCGCATCCACCTTTATGAAAAACGTCGAGACGTTTTTCACAGAAAAAAAGCCCCGATTATTCGAGGCTCTCATAAGTGGCATGTCTTTTATACGGAAGCTGTGTACGAAGCCTTTATCGCTGGTTTCGTAGTTTTCGTCAGTTGATGACGATGTAGACAAAAGATGTATTCCATCGGTTGTGGTCGGGAGAAGCCCTGCCACATGTTTTCCAGTCGCCTGTATCCTCTCTGCGTTCGGGCGGTCTCCTTCCAAACATGTGACAGGACTTTCGTACAGCTGTGGATTCATGCGTGTTTTTAAAACGTTTTGTAAGTTAATGCTAGGAAGCTATAAATCATCTTAGAACCACTTTATTAATAAAAGCTACGTAGGAAGAAGCGAATTTCCAGTCCAAGCGCCTCTGGAGCCCGCCCTAGCGTAGGAAAAAATGGCGGGGAATTTCAGCTTCACTTATGAATGACCTCCCCGAAACTTCTACGTTTGAAGCGCTCCCGCCATTTTTTCCGAAGCGGACAGTGATACCCCCTACGGGGCGTAGGCCGAAGCGTAGACTGGAAATTCGCTTCTTCCTCCACTACAGCAACGTTTATAAACATAAAAAGAGCCGGTTCCAAGAGGTATACCGGCTTTTTAATATCATCTTTTCGGTAAGTTAACCTGCCAGGATAATCCGTAACGATCTTGAACCCATCCGAACTTTTCACTGAACGGATATTGCCCGAGCGGCATGAGTATTTGTCCATCCGCGGAAAGCTGTCCAAAAACCCGGTCAACCTCTTCCTCCGTATCGCAGTCCACAAACAACGAAATCGCCGGAGTAAAGGCATGATAGTCACCGTTCGTATTGTCGATACACATGAAGGTCTGGTCTTTTAAGGTAAAGGTAGCGTGCAGGACTTGTCCATTCTCTTGATGCATGATCTGCTTGATTTCGGAGCGATCAAAAATAGAAGTGTAAAACTTCATCGCTTCTTCCGCTTGTCCGTGGAACATGAAAAACGTAGTGATAGCTTGCACTGATAATCACTCCTTTTCGTGATGATATACGTCTCCATTCTGCCCATTTCTCCCATATGCATAACCACTAGTTTCACACGTAGAGAAATGATGCGGCGACTCGCTATTGAGGCTTAGACTCGGTTACCTCCCCTTTTTCGGATATACTCGCCCCATAGGAAATACGGTTGAGCTTGTCGATGATCCTCTGTTTGTTTTTCTCATCCATCGGAGCAGGCTGACCGTTCGTTAGCTTCACCGGGATCACGCGGCTCTTGCTCCCGTCTTTTGTAAACGTCAGTTGAACCATCATGGCTTCACGACCTTTCGGGTTGCGCGAGGTGGTAAACACAAAATTCCCTACACTGTAATAGATCGGCGCCTTTTTATAAAACTCAACGCCCATAATCGAATGGCTGTGCGACCCAACAATGGCATCCACACCGCTGTCGATCAGCTTTTTCGCCATCTCACGCGCATATGGTTCCGGGTAATCCTCATATTCCAGATTCCAGTGCATGACCGCTATCGTAATGTCTGACTCCGCCACTACCTTTTTAACATGGGACAGCATCGGCTCATACGAGTAGGCATGTGCGAGGCCTGGCTTGTTTTTTCGCGCATACCAACGCTCATTTGGAAGGACACGGCTAATCCCGATGACTGCCACACGTTTTCCCTTGATCGTTTGGATATAGGGAGCAAATGCTTCTTCTTCGTTTTTCCCCGCCCCCACATAACCGATCTTCGCCTTTTTCAGATGCTCCATCGTGTCAGAGAGCGCGTCTATTCCGTAATCCATCGAATGATTATTCGCCAGATTGACCACGTCAAAGCCTGCGTTCACGAGCCCCTGTAACGACTCTGGCTTCGCACGATAGGTATATTCCTTTTTTTCCGGTCGTCCCCGTGTACTGACTGGTGTCTCCAGATTGCCAATCGTCAGGTCTGCCTGCTTGAGAAAATCCGCTGTTTTTTGAAACGGATAATCGACGCCGTACCGCCCGATCTGACTCCCGACGCTCTTATCCAAAATCATATCGCCGACAAAAGCAACCTGAATGGAATTCTGCTCCTGCACATCCTCTTCGCTGCTCGCCTGGACAGCGCCAGATTCCGAGCCCATCGCAACACAGAGCATCACAGCGGCTACCGCGATTACGGCGTGTTTCCATCGTCTAATCTTCATGCTTCTTTCGCCCACTTCTCTTTTTTGCTTTCATTCTAGAAGCCGCGGGATGTGAAGCCTGTTGAAGCATGTCTTGCTTTCCTTAAAATTTCTCGCCGAAAAGTGACGGGCATGCAAAAGATGGCGGTTTTGGGCATGCTTCTTGGGACAGAATATTCCTTCTTTTTCCA